>JAKJFB010000819.1 GCA_022705125.1 Pseudomonadota bacterium | reverse complement strand
GGAGCTGGTTGTCGATTCTCCGGCTCTCGTGGCGTTCGGTACCCAGCACGTGCAACCCCCCAAGCTCGGGCACGCCCGGGCCGAGCACGATGTCGGTGCCTCGACCGGCCATGTTGGTAGCTATAGTGACCGCATCTGGCTGCCCTGCAAGCTTGATTATCTCCGCCTCGCGCTCATGGTGCTTCGCGTTAAGGACCTGGTGAGGTACGCCGCGCCGCGAAAGCATCTCCGACAGGCGCTCAGATCTCTCGATCGATACCGTTCCCACCAGCACCGGCTGGCCTGTTGCGTGCCTTTGGCATATCTCCTCCACTACCGCGTTGAACTTGGCCCTCTCAGTCTTGTACACGATGTCGGGCAGGTCCTGCCTGATCATGGGCTTGGCCGTAGGCACTTGCACCACATGGAGGTTGTATATCTTGATGAACTCATTCTCCTCAGTGGCCGCCGTGCCCGTCATGCCGGCCAGCTTCGAGTACATGCGGAAGTAGTTCTGGAACGTGATCGTGGCCAGAGTCTGGCTTTCTCTCTGTACCCTCACGCTCTCCTTGGCCTCGATCGCCTGGTGCAGGCCGTCGCTGTACCGCCGCCCGAACATGAGGCGTCCGGTGAACTCATCGACGATTATGACTTCGTCCTCTTTTACGATGTAGTCCCTATCTCTGCGCATCAGGGCCTTCGCGCGCAACGCGGCGTTG
>JAKJFB010000818.1:270-708 GCA_022705125.1 Pseudomonadota bacterium | reverse complement strand
CCACCTGTGCCTTATCGCAGGCGGCTTCGAGCATGAAGTCTGAGCGGTTCTTGCCGAGCAATTGCGCCGCCTGATCTATCAGCTCGCGCTGGTCGGGACGCGCCCTCAGGTTGATTGCGGCATCGCGCACGGGATCCTCCCGGATCGTATATACGGTAGGTATACAGATGCCATGGTCGCGTATACCTGTTGTCAACACAAGAAAGACTCCGATTTGTCGAACCGGTACCGGCCGACCACTGCGGGTGGGATTGACTCGCGCCATCCATGGCGCTCGCCCTGCGGGCGCCTCCGCTTCGCTACGGCGTCCAATTCGGCAGTCCTGCCGATTTGTGAATCGAAACGGCGTAAGGGCCGTTTCGATCCTGCGGGCTTCGCCGCTGCGCGGCTCGTTCCAAAACGCTTCGCGTTTTGTCGAACCGGAGGGTTCGTCCACAC
>JAKJFB010000818.1:0-253 GCA_022705125.1 Pseudomonadota bacterium | reverse complement strand
TTCTGGCCGCCATGAAACCCGCCCAAGCGCCTGCATCCCACTGATTTAGCTCGCAATGCTCGGCTGGATATTGCCACCCCATCCTGGATAACAGGGAATTATCAGGGAACTTGTCTGAATCGGGGATACCGAAGCCTGATTGCCGCTTGTAGCGACGATGACAGGTTCGATCCACTCGTTTGAAAATCGACCATCCCCCTGTAACCACGGAGGCGTGACATGGAGAAGTTGCTCACACGCGCGGAGCTCTATG
>JAKJFB010000817.1:445-708 GCA_022705125.1 Pseudomonadota bacterium | reverse complement strand
GCTCGCCCCGCTCGGCGAACTGGTCGTCGTCGACTATCCCGAGGTCGATTTCACTCGCCCCGAATCCGTGTGCGCCCAGATCCGCGACACCGCCCCCGACATCATCGTCAACGCCGCCGCCTACACCGCCGTCGACAAGGCCGAGACCGACACCACGCTGGCGATGCAGATCAACGCCGAGGCGCCCGGCGTCATGGCCGCGGAGGCCAAGCGCCTCGGTGCGCTGCTGGTGCACTACTCGACCGACTACGTATTCGACGGCG
>JAKJFB010000817.1:0-353 GCA_022705125.1 Pseudomonadota bacterium | reverse complement strand
CCTACGGCCGGACCAAGCTCGCCGGCGACCAGGCCATCCAGCAAAGCGGCTGCAGTCACTTCATCTTCCGCCTATGCTGGGTCTACGGATCGCGGGGCCACAACTTCATGCTCACGATGCAGCGCCTCGCCCGCGAACGGGAGAAGCTGCGCGTCGTGCGCGACCAGATCGGCTGCCCGACGACCGCGCGCATCATCGCCGAAACCACCGCCCTCGCCCTCGCGCGCGGCGCCGACCGCGCGACCGCGGAGAAGCTCACCGGTGTGTACCACCTCTGCAGCAGCGGACAGACGAGCTGGCACGGTTTCGCCAGCGCCATCATCGACCTGATGCTCGCCAAGGAGAAGAAATGC
>JAKJFB010000816.1:289-720 GCA_022705125.1 Pseudomonadota bacterium | reverse complement strand
GACTTCAACGGCATCACGGTGCTCGACCGCGACGAGTTCATTAAGCCCACCTCGACCGTTGAGGGCCTGGCTGGTCTCAAGCCGAGCTTCGCGGGCATGAGCGCCCAAGCCGGCTTCGGCAATGTGGCGCTGGAGAAGTACCACTGGATCGAGCAGATCGACCACGTGCACACCGCCGCCAACTCCTCAGGCATCGTTGATGGTGCTGCGATCGTGGCGATCGGTTCGGAGCAGGTGGGCAAGGACCTCGGCCTGACTCCTCGCGCGCGCATCGTCTCCGCCGCAGTTTCTGGCGCCGACCCGACGATCATGCTGACCGGCCCGGTCGACGTCACCGAGAAGCTGCTCGCCCGCGCAAAGATGAAGATCGGCGACATCGACCTGTTCGAGCTGAACGAGGCCTTCGCCTCCGTCGTGCTGCGCTTCATGCA
>JAKJFB010000816.1:0-279 GCA_022705125.1 Pseudomonadota bacterium | reverse complement strand
AGGCGTTGGCGAAGGCTGGTCTCAAGGTCGAAGACATCGACCTCTTTGAGATCAACGAAGCCTTCGCTGCAGTGGCACTGCGGTTCATGAAGGACATGGGCATTGACGACTCGATCACCAACGTCAACGGCGGCGCGATCGCGATGGGACACCCCCTCGGTGCAACCGGAGCGATGATCTTGGGCACCTTGATCGACGAACTTGAGCGTCAAGGCAAGAAGCGCGGCCTCGCCACCTTGTGTGTTGGTGGCGGCATGGGCATCGCGACCATCGTCGAAC
>JAKJFB010000815.1 GCA_022705125.1 Pseudomonadota bacterium | reverse complement strand
CCGGCTTCCCGACCGGCGTCAAGTGGCGCACGGTGCTGGCGGCGCCGGGGCCCCGCAAATACATCGTCTGCAACGCGGACGAAGGCGACAGCGGCACCTTCGCCGACCGGATGATCATGGAGGGGGACCCGCTCGTCCTGATCGAGGGCATGGTGATTGCAGGCCTCGCGGTAGGCGCGGACAAGGGCTTCGTCTTCGTCCGCTCGGAATACCCGGACGCGATCGAGGTCTTCACCGCCGCGCTGGATGTGGCCCGGACGGGCAGCCTGATCGGCTCTTCGGTCCTCGGCTCCGGTGCGCCCTTCGAGATCGAGCTCCGGGTCGGGGCCGGTGCCTATGTCTGCGGCGAGGAGACGAGCCTTCTCAATGCGCTGGAGGGCCGACGCGGCCTCGTGCGGGCAAAGCCGCCCCTGCCGGCGCTGGAGGGGTTCCTTGGCCGTCCTACCGTCGTCAACAACGTGATCTCGCTCGCCTCGGTGCCGGTCATCCTTGAGAAGGGCGCCGCGCACTATCGCGACTTCGGCCTCGGCGGGTCGCGCGGGACGATCCCGATCCAGATCGCCGGCAATGTCCGCCACGGTGGCCTGTTCGAAACCGCCTTCGGCATGACGCTCGGCGCGCTGGTCGAGGAGATCGGCGGCGGCACCGCCTCCGGGCGGCCGGTGCGCGCGGTGCAGGTCGGCGGGCCGCTCGGCGCCTATCTGCCGGTCGAGCAGTTCG
>JAKJFB010000814.1 GCA_022705125.1 Pseudomonadota bacterium | reverse complement strand
CAGCAAACGGGCGAAGTAGAAACGTGCCGTTTGCAGTTTGGTGGAGTAGAAGCTGTCGCCACTGCCTTGCTTGTCGAGCGCCACGCGCGCCATGCGGGCCCAGAAGTATCCGTAGACCAGATGTCCGACCACGCGCAGATAGGGCACGGCGGCGGCGCCGACTTCGTCCGGGTTCTGCATGGCCTTGCCGGCCAGTTCCATGGTCAGCTTGCCGAGCTTTTCACCCAGATCGCTGCCGTTCGCCATGGCGAAGTCGCGCACGATGGCGCCGAATTTCTGCAGCTTGGCACCATTGTCGGCCAGCACTTTGCGGGCCAAGAGATCGAGTGCCTGAATGCCGTTGGTGCCCTCGTAGATCATGTTGATGCGGGCATCGCGGACATACTGGCTCATGCCCCATTCTTCGATGAAGCCGTGACCACCGAAAACTTGCTGCATCATCACGTTGGCGTCAAACGCGTTGTCGGTGATAAAGGCTTTGACCACTGGGGTCAGCAGCGCGACCAATTCCGCCGATTCTGCACGCACGGTGGCATCGGGATGATTGAGTTCGCGATCAATCTGCTGCGCCACCCAACTGGTCAGCGCGCGACCGCCTTCAACATAGGCTTTGGCGGTCAGCAGCATGCGGCGCACATCGGGATGCACGATGATCGGATCGGCCACTTTGTCGGGGCGCTTGGCGCCCGTGGCGGAGCGGCTCTGTAGACGGTCGCGCGCAT
>JAKJFB010000813.1 GCA_022705125.1 Pseudomonadota bacterium | reverse complement strand
AGCAACTGGGTCACCCCGGCTCTCCCCATCCCGCAATGGCACGGATGCTAAGCAGAGTGACGGATTCGTGAAAGCTGGAATTGCGAGCAGTTGTGGGTTTGCCGGCAACGACCAAGCTCAACGTCGCCGGATTCTCTGCAGTCCTTCCCACACCAACAGCACCAGCGCGCCCGCTGCCACGCCGACGGCCAGCGAGGCGGCGGGCTCCACCCACCAGCCGTCGCCCAACTGCTGCTGGACCCAGTGATGCAGGGCATGCCACTCGTGCACCAGGATGCCGCCGCCGACCAGGAACATCGCCAGCGTGCCCACGATGCCGAGCAGCTTCATCAGCGGTGGGGCGAGCGCCAGCAGGCCGCGCCCCAACTGGTGCAGGGGGCCGGCAGCGTGGCGGCGGGTCAGCCACAGGCCGGCGTCGTCCATCTTGACGATGCCGGCCACCAGGCCGTAGACGCCGATCGTCATCACCAGCGCGATCAGCGTCAGCACGCCGAACTGCACGCCGAAGGTCTTGCCGGCCACCGCACCGAGCGAGATCACGATGATCTCGGCCGACAGGATGAAGTCGGTGCGGATGGCGCCCTTGATCTTGTCGGCCTCGAACTGCACCAGGTCGACCTCGGGCTGCAGCAGGGCCCGGGTGAGCGCCTCGTCGTCGGCTTCCTGCTCTTGGCGATGGGCCAGCAGATGCCAGACCTTCTCGACGCCCTCGAAGCACAGATA
>JAKJFB010000812.1:498-730 GCA_022705125.1 Pseudomonadota bacterium | reverse complement strand
CCGCGTGGCTGTGGTGGAGCACGGCGCCGTGCAGGAGCTGCACATCGAGCGCACGCTGGAGCGCGGCCTGGTGGGCAACGTCTATCTGGGCAAGGTCTCGCGCGTGCTGCCGGGCATGCAGTCGGCCTTCATCGACATCGGCCTGGAGCGCGCCGCCTTCCTGCATGTGGCCGATGTGTGGCAGCGCCAGGAGGGGGGCGAGCCGCCCCTGTTTGCGCGCCGCAACGACCCG
>JAKJFB010000812.1:0-435 GCA_022705125.1 Pseudomonadota bacterium | reverse complement strand
AAGGCGCGCGCCTGTCCACGCAGATCAGCATCGCCGGGCGCCTGCTGGTGTTCCTGCCGCAGGACGACCATGTGGGCGTCTCGCAAAAAATCCCCCTGGCCGACCGGGAGGCCCTGCGCGAGCGGCTGCAGGCGCTGGTGGGTGACAAATCCACCGGCGGCGGGGGTGGATTCATCCTGCGCACCAACGGTGAAGACGCCACCGACGCCGAACTGGCCGAGGACATTGCCTACCTGCGCAAGACCTGGGCCCGCATCCGCGAAACCGCGCTGCGCCAGAGCGCAGGCTCGCTGCTGCACCAGGACCTGGACCTGCTGCAGCGCGTGCTGCGCGACCTGGTGGGCGACCACACGCAGACCATCCGCATCGACTCGATGGAGCAGTTCCAGCGCCTGCGCGCGTTTGGCCAGGAATTCATGCCCGCTGCCGTGGGCA
>JAKJFB010000811.1 GCA_022705125.1 Pseudomonadota bacterium | reverse complement strand
GCCGCTCCAGGACGTGGTCGCTGAGCAGTTGCTCGATCAAGGCTGCGCAGGACGCGCCGATGCGCTCGGCCTGGGTGGCGCACCAGGCCCGGTCGCGGCCGAAGAAGGCTTGCGCTTCGGGCGGCAGGTGCTCGCGCACGCTCACGCGCTGGCCTGGCTTGAGGCCTCGCGGATGGGTGGCCACATGGCGATAGTCCTCGAACAGCGCCACCGCCGCGTCGGTGGCGCGCAGCCACAGCGTCTTGCCCACCAGCGTGAACGGCGCCGAGTACAGCACCCGCTCGAACTGCACATGGCAGTCGCGGTGCACGCTCACCCGGTGCCAGCTTGCCAGGTCCGGCGCCACGGCCGGCAAGGGCTTGAGCAGCGGGGCCTCCAGCGCGAAGAGATCCAGCGGCCGCTTGCGCGTGGAGCCGTGGCAGCGGGTCCCAGCCTCCTGCATCACCCAGGTCTTGGCCTGGGCGTTCAGGTCCGCTATATCGCGCCAAGTGCGCAGCGGCAGGAAGTTGCCCTTGAGGTACTTGACGCCCGACTCGACGATGCCCTTCTTCTGGGGGTCGTGCGGCGGGCAGGGGTCAATCTTGAAGCCATAGCCGCAGGCCGCCTCGGCGTAGGCGCGCTGCACGGTGGGGTCCTTGGCGCAGGCCTTGGTGATGGCGCACTTGGCGTTGTCGATGATGAGGCGGCTGGGGACGCCGCCGAACCACTCGAAGGCGCGGCGATGGCAGCCCAGC
>JAKJFB010000810.1:395-737 GCA_022705125.1 Pseudomonadota bacterium | reverse complement strand
GTGGTCGGCAGCTTCTCGCCGACCTGCACGTCCTCCCAGTAGCGCGGGGTCGCGCCGCGCACCTGCTCGGCCGCGTACATCGCGTAGACCCGGTCGATCTCCTCCTGGGTGTAGACCCGCGCGCCCTTGGCCTTCGCGGTGTCGTACTTCGAGCCCTTCTCGCGCGCGTGGTCGCGGTCGGTGCGGAAGCACCAGGAGTCGGCGCTCGCCAGCTGCGTGCCGGTCTCGTCGAAGAAGTCGACGTGGTAGATCTGCTGGATCGAGCGGCCGGCGAAGCGGGTCTGGTGCTCGATCAGGTCCTTCAGCCACGCGACCGTGGTGATCTGCGCGTTGCGGCGGATC
>JAKJFB010000810.1:0-385 GCA_022705125.1 Pseudomonadota bacterium | reverse complement strand
GGAAGCTCGGCAGTGCGACGATGCCGCCGTAGCGGGTGGTGGCGGCGTAGTCGGGCTCGCACCACAGCGGGTTGTCGTCGCCGATGCCGTGCGCGTAGTGGCGGATGTTGTCGCGGGTCGCCTCGTGGCACCAGGGCTCGAGGGTGTCCTCGATCTTCACGCCGATGCGCTTGCGCAGGTCGTCCAGGGCCGCGTCGGTGATGCCGACGAATTCTCGCTGCAGGGCTTCGCTCATGGTGCCTCTCCTCGTGTGTCCGTTCGAATGGGGGGTGGGTCCGGCGCGCGTTCAGCCGCGGTCGCGCAGGACCTTGCGGTTGACCTTGCCGGCCGGCGTCTTCGGCAGCTCGTCGACGAACTCGACGCGCCGAGGGTACTCGTGCGCGCT
>JAKJFB010000080.1 GCA_022705125.1 Pseudomonadota bacterium | reverse complement strand
CGTCCAGGTGAGTCCTTTCGGCTGCAACCGCCGCGCGCGCCGCCTGGTCCATGGCCGACTTCGCTGCGGTCAGTCTCTGCACATCAAAGGCAGCGGGCATGGTGCCCAGCGCCGCATGCAGTCGGTCCAGCGTGGCGCGAAGTTGGTGCGACTGCTGCTCGATCTGGTTGGCGATCTGCTGCCGCGTGGCGCCGATCTGGTGGCGCTCCGCGTGTTCCTCGGTCGTCTCCACGGGTTGCCCATCGGCTGCACCGGGCGATGCAGCCACAGCCAGTTCCTGGTCGATCTCGGTCAGGGCTGCACGCGCCTGTGCAATCTCGGTGGACTTGGCGGACCATTGCGCGAGCCGTGTGGCCCGTGCGCGAGCGCGTTCACATTTGACTTCGACCCGTGACAGGGTCATTGGCGCGCCGGACAGCGCCTCCCGTTGCGACCGCAGCGTCGCCAGTTCCGCGTCGATCGATGCCTTCTCGCGCGCCAGGCGGGCCATCGCGGCCTGGGCGCTCGGGATCAAGGTACTGGCCTCGCGCGCATCACCCAGCAGTTGGCATTGCCCCTGCAGGTCGGTTCCGGCGCAGGGCACGGCATTCGTCAGACCGAAGCGACGCGCCAGGTCGTCCGCCCTGATCGCTGCCTGCCCCGCCTCGCGCAGGGTCGCCGCGAGCTTCTGTTCGGCCGTGCGAACGGCGCCCTGGCACTCGGTCAGGCACTGAACCTGCCGGCGCCAGGTGGTCACCCTTGCGGCCCGTGCCGCGAGGACGATCTCGGCCAGCGGCAGGCGCCTCTCGGCACGCCGCATGGCCGCCGCCTGCTTCAGGGCGTCGAGATACTTGCATCGGCGATCCTGCAGCGCGCTCCAGCGGCTGCGTTCCTGCGAAGTGCGGTGCGCGACGCGCTGCTGCAGGCGATCCAGCCGCTGCTGCTCGCCCCGGTCCTGCGCCTTCAGCGCCTCGATGGCCTGGACGCTGGACTGGTTGGCGGCAACACACTCGCCCTGCAACTGCGAGCGGCGCGCTTCGGTGCTTCGCGACTGGTCCTGCTCGGCCAGCAGTTGCGCCTGCTGCTGTCGCACGACTTCAAGGGTTGCCTGCGCCGCCTGTCGCTCAGAGAGGCGCCGGGCCACGCGTTCCCCGGCTCCCTGCAGTCGGCCCCGCTCGTTCGCAATGCGGAGCGCCTCTTCGTCCACGCCGGCCGACTCCTGTCGCATGGCGCCGAGGCTGGCCTTGAACAAGCGCGCTGTCTCTGCCGCCCGCAGTCCCTGCGTCCGTATCGCTTCCTGCCCCAGCAGGTCGGCCAGCAGGGTCTTGATCTCGCCGTTGCGGTAGGCGCTCAGCTGCCGCTTGCCTTGCGCCGAGAACACGGAGGTGAAGAACGTGTCGGCACTGCCGCAGATGGCCTCGACACAGCGGGTATAGGTGTCCACCTTGCCGTCTGACACGGTGCCGTCGTCCAGCACCACGGGCTTCCATGCGCCATCGTCGGCGAGCACGAACAGGAAGGCTTCGGTCTTGCGCCGGCCGTTGGTGCGGACGACAACCTGCGACCGGTAGCTGCGGCCAGCGTGAGCCCAGGTCAGGTCCTTCTCGCTCTCCGGCAGGCAGACATGGTCGTAGTACGAGAAGCCGCCGGGGCCTGCGACGGCTGCTCGTGACGGCATCGTCAGGTACGGATGTTAGGTTGCATTCGCGAGTGTCAACGCCCTTGGACTGAGCGGCCAACCGGCCTACAGTGATCTCACGCCCGGGTAGCCCGGGCCTCTCTCAGAGGCGAGTAGCCCCGCCGCGTCCCGCGCCTTTTTTTTTTGAGCAACGCCACGGGAGGTTGCGGAGATGGTCGCGCGCCGACTACGCAGTTCGTTCAGTGCCTCGACGTTGACAAGGCTTCGCCAAATGCCGGCCTGCGACGCGCTCGCGCTGCTGGCCACCCACGTCAAGGCTGACCCGACGTTTCTGCCGGTCAAGGACGACCAGAGCCAGCGCTGGCACCTGTGCACTCGCCGCGGCGATTTCGAGATCGTGACCACGGGTCCCAAGTGGTACGACACGCGTGCGAGGCATGGCGGAGGCGGCGCCATCGACTTGGCGATTCACCTCCTGGATGTGACCTTCGTGGAAGCCGTCAAGCTTCTGAATCGCAAGGGCGCGCCCCATGGTGCAGATCATCCGCAAGGCCTCGCTGCCGACCCCCGATGAGGTGACCGAGCGAACGCGCACCGCTGCCGAGCGGGCGACCGATGTCGCCGTGCGCGAACCTCGCCCCGCCGGATTTCCGCTTCTGTTCACTAGGCACTGGCAGTTGATCGAACCGGCAGTCGCCTTCCTGCATGAACACTCGGTCCAACGCGCCCATACCGACGACACTCTGAGGACCTACGCCGAGATCCTCTACGACTGGTTCGAGACGCTAGAGCAGAACGACATCCCGTGGGAGAGCGCCAACGCCGTCGACCTCGTGGCCTATCGGAACCGCATGATGGCGCAGCCGAGCCCCCACACCGGCCGCCCGTACCGGACGACGACCATCAATCATCGCGTTCGTGGCGTACTCCGGTTCTACGAGTGGGCAGTTCGGACGCAATGGTTAAACGCCTCGCCGCTGGCGGACAAGACGCGCGACTTCCGGCTCGCACGGCATCACCGGCCTACGCGGGCCAGTCACGCTCCGACCCATGAACGCAGCCTCTTCGTCCTTCGGCAGTACGAGGAGCTGCCGCGGCCGTTGATCTCCGAGCAGGCGCGCGAACTCCTCGCGGAGCTCGCACCGCCCTACGACCTGATGGCCCGCTGGCAGCTGTATACGGGCCTACGCATCAGCGAACTGCTGCGCCTCGGCGTCAGCGACATAGGCCACCGCCCTGCGTCAGCCACGCTGCATCACGCGATCGAGGTCGTTCGCAAGGGCCGCAAGGCCGGCCACGTGATCGCGCCGGCCAGCCTGCTCGACGAGACCGACGGCTACGTCAGCGGCCATCGCTTCGCCTGGCTGGCACGCGCCCGACGCAAGGGGCGGATCGCCGAGCACAATGCCCTGTTCGTCAACGCCCGCGGTGCACCCGCGGGCAAGAACGCCTATCAACGAGCCTTGAGCCAGGCGGGTGTGGCCTGCGGATTCAAGGCCACCACGCACCTGCTGCGAGCCACCTTCGCTTGCATGCTGCTCGCGAGACTCGAACACCTGGCCGGCCGAGGTGCCAAGATCAACCCGTTGATCGTGGTGAAGGTGCTGCTCGGCCACGAGCACATCGAGACGACCGACCGCTACCTTCGCGCCGTCGCTGTCGATCCGTGCGTCCTCAAGGACGTGCTTGAGACGCTGCTGTCAGAGGAAGGGCCGTCATGAAGTCGCCGCGCCAGAGCATCCGTCGGGCGCTGTCGCAAGAGCCCGTGGCAGCGTCGGTGCGCGACGCGCAGCCCGCTCGCTTTGACGCTCCTCGCCTGGTTCGCCGGACGGTCATCGACTTCTCGTCGCTGTCCCTGCCGGAGGACGTGCGGCTTGCGCTGGCGCAGGCGTTCTGGTGCCATTGCGGAGCTCGGTCGCCGCGCGGCATCAAGTCATGCTGGGAATCGGTGCTCATCTTCAACCGCTTCGCGGCCGAGTCTGGAGCCGTCAGGTCGCTCGCGGACCTGGACCGATGCATGCTCGTGCGCTACATCGAATGGCTCAACGCGCAACGACGCGCGGACGGCACGCCCTGGGCCGTCTCCACGCGTGCCAACACCTACGGTGCCTTGCGCCAGCTGCTGCGCTGGCTCGAACGCTGCCGTCCCGATTTGGTCGACCGCATTGACCATCCCTTCGCGCCCTTCCCCGGGCGGGGTCGCGACACGCCCCCACGCGCGACGCTGACAGCACGCGAGCTTCGCGCCATCCTGCGTGCCTGCGAAGCGGACATCGCTGCCATGCGGGAGATGCGGGCATCGGCCGCTGCGCAGCGCGCCGTCGACGGCGGCAAGGCCGGCTCCTTGGGTTGGCTTCTGGCCGAGGTCGATCGTCGCTTCGGCGGCATCATGCCCAGCAGGCTCGACTTGGAACAGCACGGCAACCATCAATTGCAGATCGCCGTGCGTCGCTGGGGCGGCGCCAAGCAGATCGAGCCGTACCTGTACCCGCGTGCCGTCTCGCTGCTGCCATACTACTTGGCCATCCTGACCCACGCGGCCGGCAACCCCGAGCCCATCGCCGAACTCGGGCGCGACTGCCTGCAGGACGTTCCCCTACTGGAGAACCGCCAGGCGCTGGTGTGGTTCAAGGCCCGCGCCGGGCGCCAGCAGCGGCGGACCTTCGGACGCGACGCGGCGTTCGAGCCGCCGGCACTGGTGAGGGACATCCTCGCCTGGAACGAGCGGCTGCGGCCGCTGGCGCCGCCGGCGCAGCGCGACCGCCTCTTCATCTTCAAGGGGCTGCGCACCGTGAACGCGATGTCGACCATCACCGTCCATCACCTGCTCGCCCAATTCTGCGACCGCCACCGCCTGGCGGCGTTCGCGTTGGCGAGCATCCGGCCGAGCGTCCTGTGCAGCTTCTACCGCGCCAGCGGCGATCTGCTTCGAACGCGGGCGGTGGCCAACCACGCCAACATCGCGACGACCGTTCGCTACGTCGAGGCGCCGGTCGTGCGAAGGCACAACCACGTGCGCATCGCCGCATTGCAGGCTGCCTTTCTCGAGCACCTCACTCCTTCGCCGACCGCACCGCCTCCGCAGGCAGCCGCGGCGGCGGCGAGCGTGCTACCGCCGGGCGAGCTGGTGTCGATGTTCGGCTTCGACTGCAAGGATCCGCTGGCCGGCGCCGCGCCGGGCACCCGCGGTGGCGAGCTCTGTACCAACTTCATGGGTTGCTTCACCTGCCCGAACGCCGTGATCACGCCGGAACCGCTGACCATGGCCCGGCTGCTCCAGGCACATGACCACCTTCGCGCCGCGGCGGCGACGCTGCATCCGGCGCGCTGGCAGGCCTTCTACGCGCCTCAGCTGCGCATCCTCGAGGAAGACATCCTGCCGCGCTTCGCCGCACGCGAGATCGCTTCGGCCGAGTCGCTGCTGCCGCAGCTCCCGCCGCTGCCCGAGCTGCGATGAGGGCGCTGCCATGTCTGCTTTGCAGCACCAAGCCAGCGAACGTCCCGTCGACCCTGCGGCCGAACACGCCGACGATCGAACATGGTTCCTTCTTGAATCGAAGTGGGAAGACGACGTCTGGGTACTGGCGCCGGCGAACGCGTTGGAAGAACGGCATCCTGTGCGCCTGCGCTGGGACTTCGAGCTGCAGGACGGCCAGCGGTTCACCGACGAGCGCTACGCCGTGCTGCGAGAGACCAGCCGACAACTGATCGCACTCATCCGAGCACACTCGATGTTCACCGGACTACCGCTGCGACCGAGCACGGTGGCGCAGTACTTCTTCACCTTGCGCTGCCTGCTGCAGTGGATGGACGGCGAGGGCTTCAGCCGCTTCGCCCAACTTGACCCGCCGGCATTACTGCAGTTTCAGCAGTGGCTGCGCACCCGCCCCCTGGCCGGTCACCCTTCACCGCGCGCGCCGGGAACCGTGCTGCGCCACCTGTACCTGTTTGCGTACTTTCATCGCTTTGGCGGCGAACTCGACGACAGCCTGTCCTTCGACCCCTTCGCTGGACAAGATCAGCGCCGGGCCGCCGGCTATCACGAGGGGATGCGACACCCCTGGCCCTACACGCCGGACACCGTCGCGGTGAAGCTCGTACAGTCGGCCATCGACATCGTCACGCGCGACGCACCCGTCGTCCTGCGCGCCTGGCAGACGTATCGGCAGGCGGCGGCCGGCGGTCGCGGTGCGGGCCATGCGCACACCGGACGCGCGACACGTGCGCTTCAAAGTGCCAGTGCCGGCTTCGCCGATGCGCAATCCCCGGTGCGATCTGTCCGCGAACTCGTTCTGCGCACCGACTTGCTCTACGCCTCGTGCTTTGCCGTCATCTCCTACCTGGTTGGCCCGCGCGTCAGTGAGATCCTGCATCTGAAGGCCGGCTGCGTGCAGCGTCGCTGCGCCGACGGCGCAGGCGAGCCCGTCACCGTGATTGTCGGAGCGATCTTCAAGCGCCAATCGGGCTACCACGGGCGCGCGCATGAATGGGTCGCGCCTCCTGCCGCGGTTCAGGCGGTGGCCGTGCTCGAAGCGTTGTCTGCCGGGCACCGCGCCGTCGCCGGACGCGACGAGCTGTGGCTGCGTCGCTGGCACGGCAACGGCGCGACCGAGTGGCACGAGGTGCGCCCCGAACTGCTCGAGATCCCTTCGATCGCACGGATCAACATCCAACTGCAGCGCTTTGCCGCCTGGCTGGGCCTCGCACACGAGGATCGGCCATGGAGGCTCTCTACGCACCAGGGCCGCAAGACCTTCGCCAGGTTCGCGGCGCTGCGCGACAGGACCTGCCTGTTCGCGTTGGCGCAGCAGCTCGGTCATCGCGAGCGGGCCGAGACCGACCATGGCTACGCCGGCTCCGACTATCGGCTCAACCAGGAGATCGACGCCGAGATCCTGCAGCAGTCGATCAACGCCTGGGAACACATGCTGGCGGCACCCGGCCTGGGCGGCCGCGCCGGCGAGGAGATCGTGGCCAATCGCCCGCGCTTTCGGGGCAAGCGCATGAAGGAAGACCTCGCAAGCTACGCGCGCCTGCTGGTGGACGCGGGACTCGTGCTCGGCATCTGCGACTGGGGCTTCTGCGTCTATCGTGAGGAGCACAGCGCCTGCCTCGGCAACGCGGCCGGCCCGAACCCCGCTCGCCGCGAGCCGTCGACCTGCGCGCGCTGCAAGAACTTCGCGGTGTCGCAGCGGCATCGACCCTATTGGGTCGAGCAAGTCCACCGCTGCGAGCGGTTGCTGGACGAGCCCGCCCTGCCGCGGCAGACCCTGCGTCTCGTCCGCACACGACTCGATGAGGCAAGGTCGCTGATCCGCACGATCGACAGCGATGCGAAGGAGCGATCATGACCAAGCAGGCGCGCGGCGCCACCAAGACCGCATCGGCCCAGCGCCTGCGCGAGGCGCTGACGACGATGGTTCGACAGCGAGGCGACAGCGCATCGCCGCCGGCACTGACCGCCACCGCCCTGTGCGATCTGGCCGGCATCTCGCGCAACGCGCTGTACCGCTACCACCCCGATGTCGTGCAGGCGTTGCACGCGGCCCATCAGAAGCACCTTCGGCACCCCGACAACGCCGGGCGCGCTGCACGCCTGCGCCGCGACAATGCCGCCTTGCGCGAGCAGCTCACCAAGCTCGCGGCACTGGTCGACCACTACTTCGCAGCCTGGCAGGAGACGCGGCTCCAGCTCGAACGGCGGGACCGGGAGTTGGCCGAAGTGCGCCGCGCCCACAAGCCCCAAGTGGTTTCGCTGCAGCGCTGAACCTCCGCCGCAGTCGCGCTCCCCGGGAGGAGCTGCGGCCGGGGGTTGACTTTGACACAGGGGCAAGCTCTACGCTGCCAGCACTCGGGGTGGTGGTGCCCCGCTTGGAGGTCCGCAATGAACAGCGACCTTGGATCCGGCCGTCGCCTCGCGCGAGGGCTTTTGCGGCTCTACAGTCTGGCCGTCGCGAGTGAGCACCGCGGCGTTGCGGATCACCTGCTGTGCGCCCTGGAGCAGCTCGCGAAGAGCAAGCCTGCGTGCGAGCACATCCTCGATCAGGCATACCTGTGGGGAATCGGTCTCCATGCCCCGGCCGATCCGCACAGGCCACGAGCCGAGCCGCAATGATCGTCGCCGGCGCTGCCGGCTTGGGGCCGCGGCCGCTACGGCGCGGACACGGACCCTTGCGCTTTCATCCTTGCGCCTTCAGCGCGTCGAGGTCGATCACGGCATCGGCCATCGCCGTCAGCTCCGGCGTCTGCGAGACGAAGAACTCGCGCTCGTAGCCGCCCAGGCGCAGCACTTCGCGCTTCATCGCCATGAACATGCGCTTGCGCTGGGAGTCCAGCGCGCCGTCCGCCTCGTCGGTGAACAGCGTCGTGTAGCGGCGGCCGGTGTTTCGCGCCAGGTACAACGCGATCGCGCGGGTCAGGCATGACTCCACGAACGTGCGCTCGCCCCCGCTCATCAGGCTGACGCTCTTGCTTTCGCCGGTGTCGCCGTCGTGCACGACGATGTCGAAGCCCTCCTTCTGATCGCCCTTGGCGGTCTCCAGCAAGGTGTGGATCGACACCGTGAAGCGCGGTCCGTAGCAGGCCAGCAGCAGGTCGTTCGCCAACGCCGAGAGCGCGGGCCCCGCATCGTCGATCGCCAGTGCGATCAGGCCGTCGTTGCTCATGCAGCGCGCGAAGAGGTTCCAGTTACCCAGCTCGTCCTCGACGCGGGCGCTGCGCGCGCGAACGCGCTCGCAGCGCTCGGCCAGAGCGGCCACTTGTTTGGACACCTCTTCGATCGTCTGCGCTTCGCGTACCGCCGTCAGCATCGATTGCTCGGCGGCGCTCAAGGCTTCCCGAGCCGCACCCAGCGCTTGAGAGGCCTGCGTCACCTGTCGCTCGTCGAAGGCGGACGGCAGCGACGCGAGCGCGTGATCCAGGCGCGCCAGCGCTGCCGTGGCCAGCCTCGCCTGTTGTTCCAGTTGCTCCTCGACCGCCTGGCGTGCCGCGGCGATCTGCTGGCGCTCGGCGCGCTCGTCGGCGGTTTCGCCAGCCGCATCGGCGGCCACCCCGGGCCCCAGCGCCTGCAACTCCTGTTCGATCTCGACCAATGTCATCTGTGCCTGTGCGCACGCCGGCGCCTTCGAGCACATCACGGCCAGGCGACTCACCCGCTCGCGCGCGACGGCTTCGCGACGTTCGGCCCGTGCCAGATTCTGCGGTGCGCCGGCAAGCGCTTCGCAGCGCTGACGCGCGGCGAGGAGTTCCTGCCGCGCCTCGGCCTTCTCGCCGGCCAGCCGGGCCAGCTGGGCCTGGGCGTTCGGGATCAGCGCCAGCGCCTCGCGCGCGTCACCCAGCAGCTTGCAACGGCCCTGCAGATCCGTGCCGACGCAGGGCACCTCGCCGGTCAAGCCGAACCGGCGCGCGAGTTCCTCGGCTTTCAGCGCGGCCCGTCCCGCCTCTTGCTCGATGCCTGCCACGCGCTGTTCGGCAAGCCGCACCGCCCCTCGGCAGCGCGTCAGCTCGTGGGTCTGCTCGCGACAGGCTTCGGTCAGCGCGCTGCGCAGCGCCTGCACGCGCTGCGCCAGCGGCAGGCGCCTCTCCGCACGCTGTACCTCGCCGGCCTCGGCAAGCACTGCCTGGCAACGCTGGCGGGACAGGGTCAGGGCCTGACGCCGCGAGCGTTCCTGCTGCAGCCGTCCGGCGATCCGCTGGTCAAGCCGCTCCAGCCGTTGCCGCTCGGCTTGATCCCGGGACTGAAGAGCACGGCGAGCCTGCGCGGTTGTGTCGAGGGTGGACTGGCGTTCGGCCGCGAGCTGTGCGCGGCGAGCCTCGGTCGCCCGCACCTGCTCTCGCTCGACCGCCACGCGCGCATGCCACGCCTGCGCTGCCTCCAATGCGGCGTGTGCCGCCGTCTTGGCACGCTCGGCCGCCGACACGCGCTCGCCCGCTCCGTCAAGCTGCCGGCGTGTCGCCTCCAGGCGCACCCCCTCAGCGTCGAGCCCGATCAGCTCCTGGCGGATGGTCGCCAGCCCCGCCTTCAACAGGCGCACCGTTTCCGCGGCCTTCTGACCCAGGGCCTGGATCTCTTCCTGCCCGAGCAGGTCGGCCAGCAGCGACTTGATCTCGGCGTTGCGATAGGTGCTGAGCTGGCGCTTGCCCTGCGCCGCGAACACGGAGGTGAAGAACGTCTCGGCGCTCCCGCAGATGGCCTCGACGCAGCGGGTATAGGTCTCGACCCGGCCGTCGGACACCATGCCGTCG
>JAKJFB010000809.1:355-749 GCA_022705125.1 Pseudomonadota bacterium | reverse complement strand
AGGCACACCAGCTGGTGGCCACCCACCCGCGGGCCCTGCGTGCCGGCACCCGCTCCACCCAGCCCGATCACCTGCCGCCCGATGGCCTTGCCTGGTCGCTCATCGGACCGCAGCAATGCCTGGCCGCCGCCGAGCGCATCGGACCGAACTGCCGCCAGCTCATCGAAGCGATGTTCGCCGACCGCGTGCTCGACAAGCTGCGCGCCGCGCAGGGCGTCATCCGCCTCGCCAAGGCCCACGGCGACACCCGCGTCGAAGCCGCCTGCGCGCGTGCCCTCGAACACGCCGACCCGCGCTACCGCACGGTCAAGACCATCCTCGCCCGCGGCCTCGACCAGCAGCCAGCGAGCGCGCCCCACACCCTCGACAACGACCTCTACACCCGCGGCGGGCG
>JAKJFB010000809.1:0-266 GCA_022705125.1 Pseudomonadota bacterium | reverse complement strand
ACAGGAACCCCATGAACCCGATCCCCGAACTGACCCCGGCCCTCAAGCAACTGCGCCTGTCCGGCATCCTGGACTCACTCGCCGCACGCAATCGCCAGGCCATCGACGGCAAGCTCGCCTACACCGAGTTCCTCGCCCTGCTGATCCAGGACGAAGTCGCCCGGCGCGAGCAACGCAAGTTCGTCTCGCGCCTGCGCCGGGCCAGCTTCCGCGCGCAGAAGACCCTCGAAGGCTTCGACTTCGAACGCCTGCCGGGTGTCAATCGC
>JAKJFB010000808.1 GCA_022705125.1 Pseudomonadota bacterium | reverse complement strand
TGATCCGCGCTTCCTTCTCGAGCCGGACGACGGCCTTCTCGAGGGTCTGCAGGTCGGCAAGGATCATTTCGGTCTCGATGACCTCAATGTCATCAGACGGAGACACCCGGCCATCCACGTGCACGACATCGCCGTCCTCGAAGGCTCGCACGACCTGACAGATCGCGTCCGCCTCGCGGATGTTGGCGAGGAACTTGTTGCCCAGGCCCTCGCCGATGCTCGCGCCCTTCACGATCTCGGCCAGCCGTCCCAGCCGGGTATCCGGCAGCGGGACGACGCCGACGTTGGGCTCGATCGTCGCGAAGGGGTAGTTCGCGGCGAGCACATTGTTCTTGGTCAGGGCGTTGAACATCGTGGACTTGCCGACGTTGGGCAGTCCGACGATTCCGATGGTGAGGGCCACGAGAGCAAGAGTTTAGTCGGCCTCGGATGCCCCGACGGACGGGCGTTGCCGCCGGACCACCCACCACAGGAGACCCCCGACGACGACAGCACCCCCCAGTCGACTGTTGCCGGTGGCGAGGCCGTTGACGATCGCGATGATCCCGAGGAAGAGACAGGGCAACAGCAGCACACCGCCCACCAGGAGCGCGATACCCAGCCAGAAGGTCCGTTTGCTCACTCCGCGGCTCCCGTCTCGCGGGGCCGACCGTCTTCGAGGTATGCCGTGTGCTCGGCGACCATGGCCGCCTCCACCAGCCGCACGGCATACGGGGCAATGTGCTTGCCCACATCGGCAGGCGACACCCAATGGGCCC
>JAKJFB010000807.1:309-768 GCA_022705125.1 Pseudomonadota bacterium | reverse complement strand
CTTGGCAAGAGCCGGCGCGGATCAATGCAGGAACGCGGAGAAAGAGTCCGGCCCGCCCCGCTGTCATCCTGGGTGAGGTGGTACGTGCACTCTGTGCGTCAGGCGCGCTCGAATATGGTGGCCGGGGCCTGCCCGCCGCCGGTACACAGCGTCACCAGCGCATACCGGCCCTTGCGTCGATGCAGCTCATGAATGGCCGTGACGCTCAGGCGTGAGCCGCTGTTGCCTACGGGGTGACCCAGGGCCAGCGCCCCGCCGTTCACGTTGAGCCTGTCCATGTCGGCCTTGAGCTCCTTGGCCCAGGCCAGGGGTATGGGGGCGAAGGCCTCGTTCACCTCGAAGAGGTCGATGTCGTTCATGGTGAGGCCGGCTTTGGCGAGCACCTTTGGTGTGGCAGTGATGGGGCCGGTCAGCATCAGGACGGGATCCGACCCCACCACGGCGCTGGCCACCACCCTG
>JAKJFB010000807.1:0-270 GCA_022705125.1 Pseudomonadota bacterium | reverse complement strand
ACGGCGGATGCGCCGTCGGTGACGGTGCTGGAAAGGCCCGCTGTCATCCACTCGGTGCCGGCGATGACCTTGAGGCCATCGAGGATCTCCCTGCTGGTTTCCGGCCGGATGGTCTCGTCCTTTATGCAGAGGACGGCGTTGCCTTCCTTGTCGAGTCCCTTGACCGGGAACAGCTCGTTCTTGAAATGCCCTTCCTCGGTCGCCCGGTGTGCCCTGGCGTGGCTCGCAATGGCGAAGTCCTGGCACTCCTCCTTGGTGATGCCCCACTGG
>JAKJFB010000806.1:529-772 GCA_022705125.1 Pseudomonadota bacterium | reverse complement strand
GGTGGGATCAAAACACAGCGCCTGGAAGCGGGAGCGGTGCGTGAGCCATCGAGCGCAACGCGGCGGCCAAGAAGGCGTATTGATTCGGTGGACCAGGGTTGTGGCGCGACGGGGCCCGGTGTCGCCGCTCCTGTGGTGGTCGCGGGTGTCGTTGCCGGAGGTGGCCCTTGCGGGGGCCGGGCTGATCGGCCGGCCGGTTTCTTCGCGGCTTTTTCCCTTGGTTCGGCGGCGGCGGCGCGGTGG
>JAKJFB010000806.1:0-448 GCA_022705125.1 Pseudomonadota bacterium | reverse complement strand
CCGCTTCAAACCCGACCGCACCGGCACCGGTTGCTACTCCGTCTTCGGCGCGCAGGCGCGCTTCGACCTGCGCACGCACTTCCCGCTGCTCACGACCAAGAAGCTCCACCTGCGCTCGATCATCCATGAGCTGCTCTGGTTTTTGCAGGGCGACACCAACATCGCCTACTTGCACGAGAACAAGGTGACGATCTGGGACGAGTGGGCCGACAAGGACGGCAACCTCGGCCGCGTGTACGGCGCGCAGTGGCGCGACTGGCGCCGGCCCGACGGCACCTCGGTCGACCAGATCGCGCGGCTGATCGACGGCTTGCAACGCGACCCGAACAGCCGGCGGCACATCGTCACGGCGTGGAATCCCGGCGAGATCGAGCAGATGGCGCTCACGCCGTGTCATGCGATGGTGCAGTTCTACGTGGCCGACGGGGAACTCTCCTGCCAGCTCTAC
>JAKJFB010000805.1 GCA_022705125.1 Pseudomonadota bacterium | reverse complement strand
GGCCCCGCTCGACGGAGACGCGCGTCACCTCCTTGCGAGAGACCTTGGCGAGCACGGTCTCGCCGTCGCGCGCGTCGACGACCTGCAGCGCCAGCGCGGGCTGGCTAGCGGCCAGTGCCAGCAGCAGGAGCCAGGCGAAGCTGGGACTGAGCTTGGATTTCGAGCGGGTCATTGGGACTGGTCTCCCGGAACGCCTTCAGAAAGATCCGGCCGCCGGCGTACTGCAGCTCGATGGCGTAGCCCTTCGAGACCTCGGACACGCGGCGATCGCTGATGAATGTGGTGAGCAGGCCGCGCACGCCCACACGCTGGGTGCGCTCGTCGACGGCGAGGTCCTGCGCGCTGAACACGGTGGAGGCCCCGTCGCGCTTGACGCGCTCGGCGGCGGTGGCCAGCACGCTGCGCAGCTCTCCGTAGGAGGCCGGCGCGGCGTACTGGAGCAGCACCCGGGACTGGTGGTCGATGCTCTGCGGCGTGACGTTGAGCGTGAGCTGCAGGAGGAAATAGGCCATCTGTTCGAGGTACTCGGCGCTCACGCGCTCGGACTCGACCCAGAAGGTCTTGCTGATGCTGGGCGGCACCACCACCACGCGCTCGCGGCCGGCCATGTGCATCGCGAAGGCGGCCAGCGTCACGTTGGCGAGCATCGAGCAGGCGAGCAGCAGCACGAGCAGGGCGCTCGCGCGGCGCGCGCTGGCGATGTCGGCGCGCAGCCAGTCGAGCTTCATCCGGCCAGCTCGCGCAGGTAGGAAGGCGGCGTGCGCTTCAGGCCCGTC
>JAKJFB010000804.1:458-780 GCA_022705125.1 Pseudomonadota bacterium | reverse complement strand
GCACTCGGCCGCGAGCGCGGCCACGTCGGCGCGGCCCTCGGCGGTGCGCAGGTCCAGCACCACGCTGCGCTTGTTGCGGCTCTGCACCTGCCACCACACGCTGGTGCCCTGGTGCAGCATCCGCCACAGCCGCAACGGGTCGCCGTCGCCGGGCGGCTCGACCTTGATCACGTCGGCGCCGAAGTCGCCCAGCGTCTTGCCGGCAAACGGGCCGGCGATCAGCTGGCCGAGTTCAAGCACCTTCAGCCCGGCCAGCGGGCCGGTGCTCGGGGGGAGGGGAGGCGTGGTCGGCATGGCGGCGGATTGTCGCGGCAGTGCGCCC
>JAKJFB010000804.1:0-448 GCA_022705125.1 Pseudomonadota bacterium | reverse complement strand
ATCGTGATGGCGCCGCTGACGCGCAACCGCGCACCGCAGCAGCTGCCCAATGCGTTGATGCGCGAGTACTACCGCCAGCGCGCCAACCCGGCCACCGGCGCCGGCCTGATCATCACCGAGGCCACCCAGGTCTGCCCCATGGGCCAGGGCTACCTCGACACTCCCGGCATCCACAGCGCCGAGCAGGTGGCCGCCTGGCGCGCCATCACCGACGCGGTGCATGCCGAGGGCGGCAGGATCGTGGTGCAGCTGTGGCATGTGGGCCGCATCTCGCACAGCAGCCTGCTGCCGGGCGGCGCGGCGCCGGTGTCGTCCACCAGCCAGGCGGCCAAGGGCAAGACCTTCACGAAAGACGGCTTCGTCGACTGCTCGGTGCCGCGCATGCTGCGGCTCGACGAGATCCCGGCGCTGATCAACGACTACCGCCAGGCCGCCCGCAACGCCATCG
>JAKJFB010000803.1 GCA_022705125.1 Pseudomonadota bacterium | reverse complement strand
TAGGGCTCTGGTCGATGACGATCACCTTGTCGATCTCGTCGTCGAACGTGAGGCTGTCGTGCTCCCCCGGGGGTTCCCGCGAACCGTGGAGTTCCCGCATCAGCGCCCGGTAGAGCGTCTCGTATATGAGCGTGGACTTCCCCGACCCCGAGACCCCGGTGACGACCGTCAGGACGCCGATGGGGATGTTGACGTCGATGTTTTTTAAGTTGTTCCCCCGGCAGCCTAGCAGGCGGATGAACCGGTCGCTCCCTCTCCGGGCGGCGGGTATGTCGATCCGGAGGTCGCCCGAGAGGTAGCGCCCGGTGAGGGAGGCCGGATCTCCGGCGATGGCGTCGGGCGGCCCCTCCGCGACGACCTTGCCGCCGTGGAGCCCGGCCCCGGGCCCCATATCCACGACCCAGTCGGCGCTCCGGATCGTCTCCTCGTCGTGCTCCACGACGACCAGGGTATTCCCGAGGTCGCGGAGACGTTGCAGGGTCTCGAGGAGCTTTTTGTTGTCGCGCTGGTGCAGCCCGATCGAGGGTTCGTCGAGGACGTAGAGCACTCCGGTGAGGTTCGATCCAATCTGGGTTGCAAGGCGGAT
Organism: Pseudomonadota bacterium; assembly: GCA_022705125.1. Next base: position 195 of record JAKJFB010000803.1, on the reverse strand, counting down.
CCTCTGCGCTTCCCCGCCCGAGAGGCTTCCTGCGCTCCGCGAGAGGGTCAGGTAGCCGACGCCGACCTGTTCGAGGAACTCGAGCCGGGCGATGATCTCCTTTAAGACCTGTTTTGCTATCTCGCGTTCGCTCTCGGTGAGTTCCAGGGTCAAAAAGAACGCGAGCGCTCCCGTGACGGAGAGGTCGGCGACGTC
>JAKJFB010000802.1 GCA_022705125.1 Pseudomonadota bacterium | reverse complement strand
ATCGGGCGGCAGGTGATCGCGCACGGTCGAGCGGCGCTGCGATGAGGTCCGGACATGCGTGGCGACGCGTTCCTGCTCGCGATAGATCTGGATCAGCTGATCGGTGGCGCGCAGCCAAAGCTGTTGGCCCATCAGCCGGAACGGCACCGAGTACAAGGTCTTCTCGAACTGGACGTGGGCATCGCGGTGCACAGTGACCTTGACCCAGGTCGCGATCTCCGGCGGATGCGGTGCCGAGCACCCACTCCTGCAGCTGTCGGTTGGCATCCGCGAGGTCGCGGAACTCGCGCAACGGCAGGAAGTTGCGTTTGACGTACTTCACGCCGGACTCGACGATGCCCTTCTTCTGCGGATCACGCGGCGGGCACGGGCTGATCTTGAAGCCATAGCCTTCGGCGCACTCGGCGTAGGCGCGCTGCACGCTCGGGTCGGTGATGCAGGCGCGCGTGATCGCACACTTCGGGTTGTCGATAATGATCCGGCCGGGCACGCCGCCGAACCAGACGAAGGCGCGTCGGTGGCATCCGAGCCAGGTTGCGATCGTCTGGTCGCGCACGACCTCGGCGTACTGGTGGCGAGACCAGCACAACGTCATCACGAACACCCAGGTCTTGAACACTTCGCCGGTGTGCACGTCGGTGATCGTCGGTCCGGCGCCGAAGTCGACCTGCGCGGCCTCGGCCGGATCGAAGTCCAGGCGCATCGTCGTGCACACCTGTGGTTGCGCGGCAGCCAACTGCTGCAGGAAGCGCCGCATCGCTGAGTAGCTGCCCGTGTAGCCGT
>JAKJFB010000801.1:530-807 GCA_022705125.1 Pseudomonadota bacterium | reverse complement strand
GACACGTTTGAGCACCACAACGTGGACAATGCCGCCGTAAAGCGGACGGTCGACATCCTCAACCGGCTCGACCCGATCCCGGTCTACGTCCTGCCGGGCAACCACGATCCCATGGTGCCGGGAGGCGTCTGGGACCGGGACGCCTGGGAACGAATCGGCTCCCACGTCACCCTGCTTCGCGAGCCGCAGGAGTACCGCTTCGACGACGGCGTCGCCCTCTATGCGTGCCCGCTCGCCCAGAAGCAGAGCGGCCTCGACCCGACAGCATGGATCCCGA
>JAKJFB010000801.1:0-493 GCA_022705125.1 Pseudomonadota bacterium | reverse complement strand
CGCATCGGCGTTGCGCATGGGTCCCTCAACATCCTGCCGGGCACCGTGAACTTCCCAATAGCCGGCGATCGCCCAGAACGGAGCGGGCTTGATTACCTCGCGCTCGGCGACTGGCACGGCCACCGGATCGTCGGGCGTGCAGTATACCCGGGCACGATGGAACCCACCAATTTCAGCGAACAGGGCTCCGGGAACGTGCTCGTCGTCGAGATCGACGGAGCCGGCGCCCCGGATTGAGGCCTGCCGTGTCAACGCCCTGACCTGGGCCGCACTCACCCCGGCGATCAGCACGGCAGACGATGTCGAGGCGCTCGATGCCGCCATACGGTCCCTCGGCACTCCGGCATCGCTCCTCCTCAAAGTCTCCCCGGACCTCGGCGGGTGCACCGACGGCAAAGCCTTGGAACGCCTGGAGACGCTGCGTGAGGAGATCAGGGAGAATGCCTTCTTCCTGGAGTGGACCGGCCCCGCTCGCCCACCCGTCATCGGCGAG
>JAKJFB010000800.1 GCA_022705125.1 Pseudomonadota bacterium | reverse complement strand
CGCATGGGCCGGGCCTACCCTGGGGGCTGGGACGCCGCCGGCGAGCCGCTGCACAGCCTGCACCGCTGCCGCTTCCTGGGCGCCGACGGGCAGTTGCTGGCCGAGAACGACACGCACGATGCCGCGCGCTTCATCCAGCACGTGCAGGCACACCGTGCGCCGCGCATCGCCGCGCACTGGGCCTGGTTGCTGCAGCCGCTGCATCCCGACCACGGCGACCCCGGCGAGCGGCCCGGCGAATTGCGCTACCGCCAGGTCGAGTACCACCGCATGCCGGTGATGGCCTGGCTGGCGCTGGACGACCCCACGAAGCTGACGCGCGCCGACTTCGTGCGCCTCGGGCTGATGACCGGCGCCGGCTCCGACCTGCCCTATGGCGACGCCTACCTGAAGGATTTCGAGGCCGAGCATTGCTGGGATCGCTTCTGGACCCCGCACGGGGCCTCGCCGCACACACGCTATCTGTGCTGCGGGCACGCCCTGGTGGTGCTGGGGCGCGCCGACTCCGAGTTCTTCGCTTGCCGCCGCCGCGGCGTGCTGGCGCAATTCCGAAGGCCGCGCTGCTGGTGTTCGCCGACCGCCTGGTCGAGGCGCTGCGCAAGCTCAACGTCAACGACGCCGACAAGGTGCGCGCCTTCAAGCGCGAGATCCGCTCGGCCTTCGAGGGCTTCCTGCGCTTCACGCACCGCTACTGGTTCCACGAGGTCAGCGAGCAGTCGCAGAGCAAGGCCCTGTACCGCCTGCTGCAGCACCATCTGGACGTGGAGCCGCTCTACGCCGAGGTCAAGACGCGCATCGCCGACATGGCGCAG
>JAKJFB010000007.1 GCA_022705125.1 Pseudomonadota bacterium | reverse complement strand
CACCTTCAGCCCCATCGGCTCCTTGAACCAGGTGCGCCAGGCCTTGCGGATGTCCATGCCGCTGACGCGGCGCACGATCTCGGCGAGGATCACACCGCCGGTGATCGCGTGGTAGGCCTGCTCGCGCCCGAAGAGGTGCTGCGGCTGCGCCTCGCACAGCAGCTGCAGGCTCTGCTCGTGGTCGAGCACCACGCGCGGGTCGTCGACGTTCGCGATGCCCGGTATGCCGGCGCGGTGCGACAGCAGGTGGTAGATCGTGGTGCGTTCCTTGCCGTGCCTGGCGAACTCGGGGATGTAGTGGCTGATCGGGTTGAGCAGGTTGATCTCGCCCTTCTCCTCCATGCGGTGCAGCACCATCGCCGTGATGGCCTTCGACGCCGAGAAGATGCAACTCGGCGTGGAGGCGGTCGCGGGCAGCTTCGGCGTCCCGGCGTCATCCTCGGGGCCGTTGCCCCGCGCATGCCCGAGCGCGCGGTTGAACACCACCTTGCCCTCGCGGCGCAGGCAGAACATCACCGCGGGGTAGTAGCCGGTGCGGTACAGGTCCTCGACCGCGCGCCAGATCGCCGCGGCCTGCCCGTGCGCGATGCCCGCCTCGAGCGGATCGCATTCGCTGGCGCTGTCGATGTGCGTGACGGCCCCGATGTCGCGTGGCACCTCGATGCGGTGCATGACGTTGCGCAGTGCGCGGCGCGGGAAATCCAGGGCAATGCTGCTCATGCAGTGATCCTTGTGGGGTATCGCGAGGTCATCGGGCACCATCGCAGCCGGACTGCAACTCCGGTGCCAGCAGCGCAAGCTGCTCAACTGCACCGCAGCGCACGAGTCGCATCGCCTGCGCGATGTCCGCGCTGTTCATGGGACCGTCGCGGAAGAAGCGCACGGATCCATCGGGCGCGAGGATGATGATCGCGCTCGACTTCGGGCCCAACTGCCAGGCCTCGCGCCCGAGCCCGTGCGCGTCCGCCACGATGCTCGAACGAAAATAGCGCTTCTTGTTGCTCTCGAGCTCGGACAGCACCATGCCGCGCGTGCCGATCAGCGCATCGTCGAGGTTCACGATCGTGGTGAGATGATAGCGCTCGATCGGGATGCCCGAATCGCGCAGGGTATCCGTGAAGGGCTCGTTCAGCGATTTTGCCGACATGCGCGCCGCCAGGTACTGCAGCACCTGCACCTTGCCCGTGAGCGCGCCGCTCTGCCACGGCGCGAAGCGGATCGTCTCGCCGGCCAGTTGCAGCTCGCCGAGTTCCTCGATGCGCAGCGCGGGCAGCGCCTCGCCGGTCTCCAGCGCGCTGACGTCGGCCGCGACGCCGAGCGCGAACGCCAGCGCCGCCAGCAGGCGCGCGATGCGCTCAGGCACGGCCCAGCGGCTCCAGCACCAACGGCAGGTCGTCGGTGAGCTTGGCGAACGGGAAATGCACGATCGACGGCGGGTCGGGGTAGTTCACCGGCAGGCTGAAGCGGAAACGGCGCAGCATTTCGGTCATCACGCACTTGAACAGCATGTCGGCAAAGTGCAGCCCGATGCACTTGTGCGCACCGCCGCCGAAGGGCACCCACAGGTAGGGATGCTGCTTGTGCTCCTGGCGCGCGGGGCCGAAACGCTCCGGGTCGAAGCGGTGCGGATCCTTCCAGTATTCGGGCATGCGGTGCGAGAAGATCGGCGAGATCGCCACCATCGTGTCGGGTGCAATGCGGTAGCCGCCGAGCTCGGTCTCGCGGATGGTGCGGCGCATCAGCTGCGGCACCGGAGGGTGCATGCGCAGGATCTCGTGGAAGGTCTGCTCCAGCAGCGGCACATTGGCGCCGAGGTCATCGTAGGCCAGGCTGCGGTCGAGGCCGAGCACTTCCCCGCGCAGCCGCTCCTGCCACTCGGGGTGACGCGCCAGGTAGTAGGAGGCCATCGTCAACGCGCTGGTGGTGGTGTCGTGCGCCGCGAGCACCAGGAAGATCAGGTGATCGGCGACCACCTTGTCGGGGAAGAACTGGCCCTCCTCGGTCGTCTCCTTGCTGAAGTGGCTCATCATGTCCATGCCTTCGTCGCGCCGGCGCTGCGGCACGAGGCCCTGGAAATACTGCTCGAGATAGCGACGCCCGTTCATGCCCCGGTGATACACCAGGCCGAGCCCGGGCCAGTCCTTGCGCACGATCGCGAGCGTGCCCGCCATCATGTCGAGGAACGCCTTGTTCAGCGGCGCGATCTCGTTGTCGAGGTTCACGCCGACGAACACACGCGCCCCGACGTCGAGCAGCAGCTCCTTGATGTGCGGGTAGTAGCGGAAACCGCTGCTTTCCTTGCCCCAGCGCTCCACGGTTGCCGCCGAGATCTCGTTGACGCTGTGCACGTAGTGCTGCATCGAGCTGGTCTTGAACGCGGTCTGCATGATGCGACGGTGGAACTTGTGCTCGGCGAAATCGCGCACCAGCAGGCCGCCGGCGAAGAAGTCCCCGAGCGGCGCGTCGTAGCCCATGCGCGCGGAATAGACCTGCTGCGGATCCATCACCAGCTCGCGGTTGTAGTCCGGGCCCAGCGCCCACACCATGTGCTGCCCCGTGAGCCGCGTGCGCGAGACCGCGCCGTAGCGGTCGTAGTGGCGCTTGATCACCTCGTAGGGATTCTTCAGCAGGGGCACCATCATGCCCAGATACGGCAGGCCGTAGGCGCCGGGCAGGTGCGAGAGATCCTTGTGATCGGGCCGGTGCACGTAATCGTGGTCGAGACTTGCCGCTTTCATGGCGCCGGTGCTCCGCTGATGCCAGTGCGCATCCGGCAAACATGCCGGACGGTTGATATGTATATAATCTATGCGAACACCCGTTGCGACGCAATGCAAACAAACGTCGCGCCAGAGCCGGAGAACTCAGCGCCGTGCGCAAGCTCGACCACGACCAGCGACGCCGGGAAATCGCCGAGGTGGCGGCCCGCCTCATCGCCGCCGACGGCATGGCGGCCCTTACCACGCGCAGCATCGCGCGCGCCATGGGCTGCTCGATCGGCGTGCTGTCGCACTACTTCGAGAGCAAGGCCGGCATCGTCACGGCGGCCTTCGCCTGGGCCAGCGCGCGCATCGAGCAGCGCCTGGCGCGCGCGCTGTCCCGCGGTGTGAGCATCGACAACCTGCTGCCGCTGATCGAGGCCGCGCTGCCACACGACCGGCAATCGCGCATCGAGTGGGGCGTGCGACTGCAGTTGTGGAGCCACGCGGCGTCGGATGCCGGGGCAGCGGCGGTGCTGCGCAACGACATGGAGCGCAACCGCGCGCTGCTGGCCTCCGTGATCGTGCAACTGCAGCACCAGCAGGAGGTGCGGCCCGCGATCGACGCCAACAACGTGGCGCAAATGCTGATGGACCTGATGCACGGCATGGGCTTCGCCGCCCTGCTGCGGCTGCACCACGCCGGACACGACCCGGTCGCGGCATTCAACGTGCTGGTCGATGACCTGCGCAACGGCAACAGCGGCGCCACGCGCGCCGGCGCCGCCTGAACCGCAGCAAGGCAAACGTCGTACGCCGCAGCCGCCCCCCGTGCCGCATGGGTTGGCCGCGTCCGATCTGGCATACTGGTTCCGCGACCGAGCAGATCCATCCCGAAGGAGGTGTGCCATGTCCGATCATCATGTCTACAAGAAGGTCGAGATCGTCGGTTCCTCACGCATCAGCATCGAGGATGCAATCAACAACGCGCTGGCCGAGTGCAGCAAGAGCATCCAGAACCTGGAATGGTTCGAGGTCGTGGAGACCCGCGGCCATGTCCAACATGGCCAGGTGGGGCATTACCAGGTCGTGCTGAAGGTGGGTTTCAAGATCCAGGGCAGCTGAGCCCCTGGCTGCGTGCCACGCCCGGGCGCGGCGATTAGGCGCGGCAAGCCGCGGTTCAGGTCGAAGCCCGCGGATCGACGCCCGCGTCCGGCGACGCGCTCGGCGCCCCTACTTCCATACATCCACGCCCGAGCGCCTGTCCTTGCCCTGGCGGCGGTCTTCCTTGAAGCGCACGTCGTCGCGCCGGTCCGGCACGAGGCGGCGCGGTCCACGGCGCCGCCCGATGACCTGGTGCAGCTTGCAGCCGCAAGCGTCGCGGTCGCAGCCGGGAACGGGCAGCGTCGCCGCATGGTGCTCGGCAAAGGTGTGGCCGCGCAGCTTCAGTACCGCCTCGCAGCAATCCTTCTGCGGGAACAGCATCGCTCCGCGGTAATCGTCGATGGCCTCCGACGGCGCCTTGCCTCGCCCGGGCAGCTTGGGGGCGGCGCTCGCGCCACGTGATCCGGTGCGTGGCGCGAGCTTGCGTGACGGCGCCGCGGCGCGGCCGCGCAGCGCGAACACGGCACCGGCCACGGCCACAGCGAGCAGAATCCACCAGATCATCAGGACACCTCCTCCCCGATTTGCCCCGCAGCGCCAGGGACCAGCCCGAAGTATAGGCCAGGGCGCCCGCGGCTCATGCGTCCACGGGACGCAGGCCGACCGCGGCGCGCAGCTCCTGCATGAACGGCCGGCTGAAGGCGCGCGCGCGCTCCGCGCCCTCGCGCAGCAGTTTCTCGATCAGTGCGGGCTGCGCCATCAGCGCCTCGTAGCGCTCGCGCGGTTCGCGCAGCTCCGCGTTGACCAGTTCGAACAGGCGGCGTTTGGCTTCGCCCCACGCGATGCCGTTCGCGAACTCGCGCCGCATCTCCTCGCGCTGCCCGGGCGTCGCGAACGCGGCCCAGACCTGGAACACCGTCGATTCGTCCGGATTCTTCGGCTCCCCGGGCTCCTGAAGGTTGGTCTTGATGCGGTTGATGTGCTTCTGCAACTGCTTCTCGGGCAGGAACAGCGGGATGGTGTTGCCGTAGCTCTTGCTCATCTTGCGCCCGTCGAGGCCCGCGAGCACGGCGACGTGCTCATCGACGACCGCGGTCGGCAGCACGAAGTGCTCGCCGTAGTGGTGGTTGAAGCGCTGCGCGATGTCGCGCGCCATCTCGACATGCTGGATCTGGTCGCGCCCTACCGGCACGCGATCGGCGTTGAACATCAGGATGTCCGCCGCCATCAGCACCGGGTAGCTGTACAGGCCCATGGTGACGCCGAAATCGTCGTCCTGCCCGGCTTCCTGGTTGGCCTGCACCGCGGCCTTGTAGGCGTGTGCGCGGTTCATCAGGCCCTTGGCGGTCATGCAGGTCAGCATCCACGTGAGCTCGGTGATCTCCGGCACGTCCGACTGGCGATAGAACACCACGCGCTCGGTATCCAGCCCCAGCGCCAGCCAGGTCGCGGCGATCTCGCGCGTGGAGCGCCCCAGCGCCTGCGCGTCCTGGCTCTTGATCATCGAGTGCAGGTCGGCGAGGAAATAGAACGACTGCACGTCCGGCTGCAGGCTCGCTGCGATCGCGGGACGGATGGCGCCGACGTAGTTGCCGAGATGCGGCGTGCCGGTGGTGGTGATGCCGGTGAGAACGCGCTGCTTTTTCATGCGGGACTGCCCTGGATGAGGCCGCGTATCATACGTATCGGTGCCGCGATGCGCCAATGCGCGCCCCGCGATTGACCGCTCCGCGCACGCTGCCTATGCTCGCGCCGGCCCTACATTCCAGCCCCCCTCTGCGGAGACCCCGGCAAATGGCAACGTTCTCTACCCTCGACTTCGTCATCGACAGCGGCATCGCGCGCATCACCCTGAACCGACCCGATGCCGCCAACGGCATCAGCATGCAGCTGGCGCAGGAGCTGCTGCAGGCGTCGCTCGCCTGCCGCTGCTCCACGGCGGTGCGCGCGGTGCTGCTGACCGGCAAGGGACGCATGTTCTGCGCCGGCGGCGACCTCAACAGCTTCGTCGAGAACGCCGCCAACCTGGAGGGCTTCATCAAGGAGCTCACGACCTACCTGCACGCTGCTATCGCCAATTTCGCGCACATGCGCGCACCGCTGATCGTCGCGGTCAACGGCGCCGCGGCCGGCGCCGGTTTCAGCCTCGCCGCCTGCGGCGACCTGGTGCTGGCGGCGCGCTCGGCGAAGTTCTCGATGGCCTACACCGGTGCCGGCCTGGTGCCGGACGGCAGCGCCAGCTATTTCCTGCCGCGCATCATCGGCCTGCGCCGTGCGCAGGAACTGATCCTCACGAATCGCCGCCTCGGCGCCGAGGAGGCGCTCGAGTGGGGACTGCTGACGCGCGTGGTCGACGACGCCGAACTGGCCGCGGAAGCCGAAAAGCTGGCCGCGCAGATCGCCACGGGTCCCACCGGGGCCTACGGCGCGGTGAAGAAACTGCTGGCCTCGAGCTTCGAGGCGACGCTGGAGACGCAGATGGAGCTCGAGGGCGCGGCGATCGCCGCGGCCGCGATCTCGCGCGACGGCCAGGAAGGTGTCGCCGCATTCCTCGGCAAGCGCGCGCCGGTGTTCAGCGGGATGTAGGCCGGCGTTCATGCTGTGGGTCGGCATTCATGCCGACGGGTGCCTTGCCAAATGCTGATGTCGCCATTCATGGCGACTGGCACGACGGGTTCGGCTCGGCCGAACCCTTGTCGGGCTGAAGCCCGACCTACAGCGCCGGCCGGCGGAAGAAGCGCGACAGCACGCGCGCGAGCGCGTGCAGATCCCTGGTGCCGGCCAGCTCGCGCGGCGAGTGCATCGCGAAGGTGGGCACGCCCACATCGAGCGTGCGCACGCCCACGTTCGCCGCCGTCAGCGGGCCGATGGTGCTGCCGCAGGCCATGTCGCTGCGCACCGCGAAGCTCTGCACCGGCACACCCTCGGCCTCGCACAGCCAGCGGAACAGCGCCGCGGTCTCGCTGTTGGTCGCGTAGCGCTGGCTGGCATTGACCTTGATCACCGGCCCGGCGTTGAGCGCCGGACCGTGGTTGCCGTCGTGCTTGTCGGCGAAGTTCGGGTGCACACCGTGTGCATTGTCCGCCGAGATCATCAGCGACAGCGCCAGCGCGCGCTCGCGCCGCTCGCGCTCGGGCAGCAGCCGCGCCAGCAGCGAGTTCAGCATCGGGCCCTGCGCCCCGGCGGCCGAGACGCTGCCCACCTCCTCGTGGTCGTTGCAGACCATGATCGCGTCGAACTCGCCGTCGGACTCCATCAGCGCGCGCACGCCGGCGAAGCAGCTGAGCAGGTTGTCGAGGCGCGCGCCGGCGATGAACTCGCGGTGCAGGCCCACCAGCCGTGGCGGCTGCGTGTCGTAGAGCGACAGCTCGCAGTCGAGCACGCGCTCGGCGCCGCAGTCCGGGTGCTCCTCGCGCAGGCGCCCGAGCACGATCGCCGCGAAATCGCGCGGCTCGCTGTCGGCCAGCGCCAGCAGTGCGGGCAGGTGATTCTGCGCGTTCACCGCGCGCCCCGAGTTGGCCTCGCGATCGAGGTGAATGGCGAGGCTGGGAATCACCGCCACCGGCTCGCGAAAATCGATCAGCGCATGCGCCCCGCCGTGGCGTAGCTGACACGCCCGGCGATCGAGAGGTCGCGATCGAACCAGGGATTGAGCAGCGCGCCACCGTAGACCTCGACGCCGAGCTGCAGGTAACCGCTGCGACGCAGCTCCGGGCGCGGCTTCAGCCTGAGGCAAGGGCTGTCGGTGTGCGCCCCGGCCATGCGCAGGCCCGCGTCCTCGGCGGCCGCGCGGCCCCTGACGAAGGCGATCAGCGAGGAGCCGTTGCGGCGCACGAAGTAGCGTCCGCCCGCCTCGCAGGCCCAGGCATCCTGCTCGCGCAGCTCGCGGAAACCGCCCTCTTCCAGTAGCGCAGCCAGCGCGCCCACGGCATGGAACGGCGTGGGCGATGCGCCGAGAAAGCGCAGCAGTTCGTGGTTGAACGCGTCACGCGCGGCCTCGTTCATGCCTTGTCCTCCGTAGTGCGTTCCAGCCGGGCCAGCAAGCTGGAGGTATCCCAGCGTCCTCCGCCCATCGCCTGCACGTCGGCGTAGAACTGGTCCACCAGCGCCGTCGCCGGCAGGCTGGCGCGGTTGCGGCGCGCCTCGCTCAGCACGATGCCGAGGTCCTTGCGCATCCAGTCCACCGCGAAACCGTGGTCATACTCGCCTGCGAGCATCGTGCGATGGCGGTGCTCCATCTGCCACGACTGCGCCGCGCCCTGCGAGATCACGTCGATGACGGCCTCGGCGTCGAGCCCGGCGCGGCGCGCGAAGTGAAGCGCCTCGGCCAGTCCCGCCATCACGCCGGCGATGCAGATCTGGTTGACCATCTTGCAGAGCTGGCCGGCACCCGGCCCGAGCAGCCGCGCGGCACGCGCGTAGCTGCGGATCAGGGGTTCCACCCGCGTGAAATCGGTCTCCTCGCCCCCGGCCATCACCGTGAGCACGCCCTGCCGTGCTCCCGCCTCGCCGCCCGAGACCGGCGCATCGACAAAGCCGACGCCGGTTTCGCGTGCAATCGCCGCGAGCTCGCGCGCCAGTTCCGCCGACGCGGTGGTGTGGTCGACGAGCACCGCGCCGGCGCGCATCGCCGCGAGCGCCCCATCGGGACCGCGCACCATCGCGCGCACGCTGTCGTCGTCGCCAACGCAGCAGAACACCGCATCGGCGCCCGCAGCGGCTTGTGCCGGAGTCGCGGCGACGGACCCGCCGAACTGCGCCGACCATTGCAGCGCCCTGGCGCGCGTGCGGTTGAAAACCGTGACCGCGTATCCCGCACGCGCGAGATGCCCCGCCATGTGGTAGCCCATGACCCCGAGACCGATAAATGCAGCTCGCGACACGTTGTTCCCCGCCAGGATGCGCTGTGCTTTGGATGTGGCCGGCGCGGGCGCGCCGATCAGACGATGACGTCGATGCCGACCAGCTCCGCACCGACGGCAGCCTCGACCGGGCTGCGGGCAACGGACAGATAGGCCGCGACAGCGCTGCGTCCCGGCCCGGAATACGTGTCGGGCTCGTCGATGCGCCGAACGCGACCGGATTCGAAGGCATCGGCACGCTGGCGCAGCAACTCGCCGCGCGCGGCAGCGGCGCCGTCGGCAGAGAAACGCTCGCCGGCAGCGTCACCGGTGCCGGCTTCGCGCGCCTGCGGCTCGCGCGTGCGGCGCAGCTCCGCCACGGATGGCGGTTGGAACGAGCCGATGAAACCCGACGGGATCTTCATGCCTGGAATGCCACGGTACGCGTTGCCTCGAGACGGCGCGAAGTATAACAACCGCCCGCGCACCAGCGAAACCGTCCGCGGCGGCGCAATCAGAATGGCGCGGGCTGCTCCGCGATCTTCTTCCACACGGAGGCCCCGCGCACGTAGACCGGCTCCGCCTCCTCGGCGCTGCGCCAGGCCGAGCGCTCCATGCGCGCCGCCAGGCGCACGACCTCGCGCGCGGTGGGCGCGGCCGATTCCAGCCATGGCGCTTGCGGCGGCAGGATCCGCGGATACACGCGCCACGCGTCGCCGGCAAGAATCGTGCTTGTGAGCGCGCAGATCTGCGCGGCGGCGAAAGCGTCGGCATGCGCCAGCGCATCGTCGCGCACTGCGCAGAGCCCCTGCGCGCCGCGGCGGTACAGGCCCCAGTAGATCCCGCCCATGTGCGCATCCGTGGCGACCAGGACGTGATCGAGGCCGCGGGCCGCGCCGGCCTGGGCATCAGCATCGGCGGCCAGCGCCCGGAGCGAGGATACGGGAATCACCGGCAGACCGGCGCCGAAAGCGAGGCCCTGCGTGATGCTCGCGGCAATCCGCAACCCGGTGAAGGAGCCGGGACCGCGGCCGAAGGCGATCGCGTCGAGATCGCGCAGTGAAACGCCCGCGCCGCGCAGCAACTCCTGCACCATCGGCAGGATCAGCGCGTGGTGCTCGCGCGGGCGCTCGTCGACGAGTTCCTGCACGGTATCGCCGTCACCGAACGCGACCGAGCAGCGCGATGTCGAGGTTTCGATTCCGAGCAACAGTGGCACTGGGGATGCTCTGCACGGGTCGCCGCCAGGAATTGCGGGACACATAAAATGAAAAGCCCGCCCTCCCGCTTGCGCGGGAGACGGGCTTCCTTGCCGGCCCGGGAACCCGGGCTCAGGCGGTCGCGGCTGCTGCCTTGCGAGCAGGCTTCTTCTTCGCAGCCGCCTTCTTCTTGGCGGTTGCCTTCTTCCTCAGCGCAGCAAGCTTGGCCTGTGCCTTCTTCTGCACCGACGTCAGGCGCTTGGCATGCGACTTCTTGCGCTCCTTGAGCCACTTCTTCTCGAACTTGTCGATTGCGCTGCGCAGATCCGCCTTGGCCCGCTTCTCGAGCGCGGCAGCCAGCTGCTTGAGCTGCTTTTCCGCATCCTTCTCGAGTTGCACGATGCGGTCAGCAAGCGACGCGCGTTGCTTCTTCGCGCGCGGCTTTGCGGCCGGCTTCTTCTTCGCTGCGGGAGCTTTCTTTGCCGCTGCTTTCTTGGCGATTGCCATCATTGCACTCCTTGGTGACTGGGTATCCGGATCGACGTTGTCAACACACAACTATCACGCATGCAAAATAGCACTTCATCAAATGCCGTACAAGAAATGCAACGCGCAATCAACGGTACTTGTTTGCGCTCGCGCAAACCGCAACCGCGAAACTCATGCGCGCGATGCGAAGGAACCCGCGCCGCAGACGATCTGCGCCATCATGCCCACGTGATCATCGCGATCGTTGAGGCATGCGATGAAACGGTACTCGCTGCCACCGCTCTCGAGAAACACCGCGCGATTCTCCACCGCCATTTCCTCCAGCGTTTCGAGGCAATCCGCCGCGAACGCCGGGCTCATCACGTCGACCGAGCGCACGCCGCGGCGCGCGAGCTCGCGCAGCGTTTCGCTGGTATAGGGCATCAGCCACTTCGCGCGACCGAAGCGCGACTGGTATGCGAGCGAGAATGCGCTCGCAGGCAATTCCAGCCGCGCCCCCAGCAGCTGCGCGGTGCGCTCGCATTGACGCGCATAGGGATCGCCCTTGAGAACGTTCGCCTCGGGGATGCCATGGAACGAGAGCAGCAGGTGCTCGGCGCGCCCGTGCTCGCGCCAGTGCTCGCGCACGCTGGCGGCGAGCGCGTCGATGTAAGCGGTGGCGTCGTGATAGTCGCGCACCAGGTGCAGTTCGGGCAGCGAGCGCGCACCGAGCAGGTAGCGGCTGACCTGGTCGAAAACGGCGCCGGTCGTCGTCGCGGAGTACTGCGGGTACAGCGGCAGCACGCAGATGCGCTCGATGCCGCGGCGTTGGCAGTCCGCGATGGTCGCGGCTATCGACGGCCCCTGGTAGGTCATCGCGAGCCGCACCCATGGCGCGGCGTCGCCATGCGCCTGGCGCAAGTGCTGCTGCAGGGCCTGCTGCTGGCGCTGCGAGATGGCGCGCAACGGCGAATCCCCGTTCCAGATCGAGGCGTAGGCGTGCGCGACGCGCCTGGCGCGCAGCGGAATCACGATACCGCGCAGGATCGGCTGCCACAGCAACGGTGGCAGCTCGACGACGCGGCGGTCGGAGAGGAACTCGGCGAGAAACGCGGAGACCCCGCGCGGCGTCGCAGCGCGCGGCGAGCCGAGATTGACCAGGATGACCGCGGAGGAAGGATTCCAGTCCGGTGCGCCGCCACCGGGCGCCGCTTCGGGCAGGTTCATGCGCAGGACTGCGGCCGCGGCGCGTTCAGGCGAGCGCCGCGAGCACGCGCGCGCGGATCTCCTCGACCGCACCGACACCCGGGATGCGGTGATAGCGCGTGCCGCTCGCCTGCTCGCCCTGGTAGTAGCCGATCAGCTGCGCGGTCTGGTCGTGATAGACACCCAGGCGCTGGCGCACGGTTTCCTCGCGGTCGTCCTCGCGATGCACCAGTTCGTCGCCGGTCACGTCGTCACGTCCTGCGGCGCGCGGCGGATTGAACTCGACGTGGTAGACGCGTCCCGACGCCGGATGCACGCGCCGTCCGGTCAGGCGGCCGATGATCACCGCATCGGGCACGTCGATCTCGAGCACGTGGTCGATCTTCACGCCGGCAAGCTTCATCGCCTCGGCCTGCGGGATCGTGCGCGGGAAGCCGTCGAACAGGAAGCCGTTGCGGCAGTCGTCGCGCGCGATGCGCTCCTTGACCAGCGCGATGATGATGTCGTCCGACACCAGTCCGCCGCGCGCCATGATTTCCTTCGCCTGGCGCCCGAGTTCCGATCCCTCCTTCACCGCCGCGCGCAGCATGTCCCCGGTGGAGATCTGCGGAATACCGAAGTGCTCCATGATGAACTGGGCCTGGGTACCCTTTCCCGCGCCGGGGGCACCCAAAAGAATGACGCGCATGCATGGACTCCTGTAACGACCCCGTGCCGCAGGCGGCGCCGGTCGGATGAACGGTCAATTCGACGACGGGGAACATTACACAGGACCCCGCGCGATAACAAGCCGAGGCGCCGCGCCGCTCAGCTGCGGCGCGAACGCGCCTTGACCTCGTCCCAGATGCTGTCGAGCAGCGCGAGCTCGCAATCGCCGATCGCGAGGCCGCGACGCCGGATCTCCTCCTCGACGGCGCGAAAGCGCGTCTCGAACTTGCGGTTGGCGCGACGCAGCGCGTTCTCGGCGTTGACGCCGAGGTGACGCGCGAGGTTGACGCAGCAGAACAGCAGGTCCCCGAGCTCGTCCTCGCGCGCCGCGGCATCGTCGCCGCGCGCGGCCTCGCGCACCTCCTCCAGTTCCTCCTCGAGCTTCACGACCACGCCGTCCCAGCTCGTCCAGTCGAAACCGGCGGACGCGGCGCGGCGCTGCAGTTTCTCGGCGCGCTGCAGCGCCGGCAGCGCCACCGGCACGTCGTCGAGGATGGCACCGAGGGCGCGAGTGCGGCGCTCCTCCTCCTTCAGCCGTTCCCAGGTGGCCTTGATCTCGCGCGTCTGCGGCGCGCTGCCGGGATCGCGGCGGCTCGCGAGCGTGCCGTCGGGAAACACGTGCGGATGGCGACGCAGCAGCTTGCGCACGATGCCGTCGGTGACGTCGTCGAAGTCGAACTCGTCGTTTTCCGCCGCGATCTGGGCGTAGAACACGGCCTGGAACAGGTAGTCGCCGAGCTCGTCGCGCATCTGTGCGGAATCACCGCGCTCGATGGCGTCGGCGAGCTCGTAGACCTCCTCCAGCGTGTGCTCGAGCAGCGAGGCGTGATCCTGTTTCAGGTCCCAGGGGCAGCCCGTCTGCGGGTCACGCAGCCGGCGCATGAGTTCGCGCAGATCGCCGATGTCGTGACGCCGCATGCCGGTCTCCCCTGTCATTCCGAATGACGCTGCACCGCGATCACGCCGCCGACGCGCCCGAGCTTCTCGAGGATGCGCCCCAGCGCCTCGAGCGAGGCGATCTCGATCGTGAGCCGCACGGTCGCAAGCTGCCGCGCACGGTCCACCGTGCTCCCAAGGTCGAGCACGTTGACCCGTTCGTTGCCGAGCAGCGTGACCAGATCCTTCAGCAGCCCCGCGCGGTCGTGCGCGACGACCCGCAGGTCGACGGCGTGCGTGCGCGGCTGCGCGTCCTGCCAGTGCACATCGATGATGCGCGCGGGATTGTCCTGCGCCAGCCGCTGCAGCTTGGAGCAGTCGCGCCGGTGCACGCTGACGCCGCGCCCTCCGGTGATGAAGCCCGCTATCGCCTCGCCCGGCAAGGGCTTGCAGCAGCCCGCGAAGTTCGTCATCAGGTTGTCGATGCCCTCGACCGCCACCGCGGCGCGCACCCGCTTGCGCGCCGCGGCGCGCGCGGGCTCCGGCACGGTCGCCGGCAGGCCCTGTTCTTCCGGCGCGAGGAAGCCCAGCACCTGCCCGGCGCCGGTCTCACCGCTGCCGAGCGAGGCGAGCAGATCGTCGGCCGACGCGAATCCCAGGCCGCGCGCGAGCGCCGGCAACTGCGGCGGCGTCAGCGCCACGCGGCGCAGTTCGCGCTCGAGCAGCGCGCGCCCGGCCGCGATCAGGCCCTCGCGATCCTGCTCGCGGAACCAGTGGCGGATCTTGCTGCGCGCGCGCGCGGTGTGCACGAACTCGTTGCCGGCACGCAGCCAGTCGCGGTTCGGCGCCGCGTTCTTGCCGCGGATGATCTCGACGCGCTCGCCGGTCGACAGCGCGTAGTCGAGGCTGACGATACGCCCGTCGACGCGCGCGCCGCGGCAGCGGTGACCGAGCTCGCTGTGCACCTGGTAGGCGAAATCGACCGGTGTTGCGCCCGCCGGCAGGTCCACCACGTGCCCGTCCGGCGTCAGCACGTAGACGCGCTCGGCACCGACTTCGCGGCGCAGGTGCTCGGAGATGAGCTCGCCCGCATCGAGCTCGCCGCCCCAGCCCAGCACCTGGCGCAGCCAGCCGATCTTGTCCTCGTAGTCGCGGCCCGCGGGCACGGGCTCGCCGCTCTTGTAGAGCCAGTGCGCGCAGATGCCGAGCTCGGCCTCCTGGTGCATGTCGCCGGTGCGGATCTGCACCTCCAGCACCCTGCCGCCGTCGCCGATGACCGCGGTATGCAGCGAGCGATAGCCGTTGGGCTTGGGGTTGGCGATGTAGTCGTCGAACTCGCCGGGGAGGTTGCGCCACAGTCCGTGCACGATCCCGAGCGTCGAGTAGCAGTCGGCCACCGAACCGACCAGCACGCGCAGCGCGCGAACGTCGTAGACCTCGGTGATGCCGATGCCCTTGCGCTGCATCTTGCGCCAGATGCTGTAGAGGTGCTTGGGGCGACCGGAGAGCTCGGCCTTCACGCCCGCCGCCGCGAGCGCCTCGCGCAGCCGCGCGGTCGCCTCGGCGATGAACTGCTCGCGGTCGGCGCGCCGCTCGTCGAGAAGCTTCGCGATGCCGCGATAATCGCCGGGCTGCAGATGGCGGAACGCGAGGTCCTCGAGTTCCCACTTGATCTGGCCCACGCCGAGGCGGTGTGCCAGCGGCGCATAGATGTCCATCGCGGCGCGCGCCGTCTGCACGGCGCCGGACGAGTCGTTGCCGGTGCCGAGCGCGCGCAGCGCCTGCACGCGCTCGGCGAGTTTCACCAGCGCGACGCGCGGATCGTCGATCATCGACACCAGCATGCGGCGCAGGTTCTCGCCCTGGCGCTGGCGGTTGGCGAAGCTGTGGCGCCGCGTGTGCTCGTGCGGATCGAGTCCCAGCGCATCCATGCGCTGCACGCCCGCGATCAGCGCCGCCACACCCGCGCCGAAGCCATCGGCCAGCGCCTCGGCGCCGATGCGCCCCTCGGCGACCGGCACGCACAGCACGCCGGCACAGAGCGCGTCGGCGTCCAGGCCGAGCGTCGCCAGCGTTTCGAGGATGTCCAGCGCCGCGCCGATGCGCTCGCGCCGGTGCGCGGCGTCTTCCTCCGCGGGGTAGGCTGCGAGCACGGCATCGAGGGCGGCGGCAACACGCTGCGCCCCGTTCACCGCCTGCGCGGCAGGCACGCGCGCGAGCAGGCTCGCGCCGTCATCGGGCAGCGGCCCCTCGAGCGAGTGGGCGTCGCGGATCTTGACCATGGTCGGGACTCAGCGCGCGTCGAACACGCCGGTGGACAGGTAGCGATCGCCGCGGTCGCAGACGATCGCGACGATCACCGCATCGCGCGCGTGCGCCGCCACGCGCAGCGCGCCGGCGACCGCGCCGCCCGAGGACACGCCACAGAGTATGCCTTCGCGGCTCGCGAGCGCGCGCATCGTGCTCTCGGCCTCGTGCTGCGCGATGTCGAGCACGTCATCGACGCGCTCGCGCTCGAAGATGCGCGGGAGGTATTCGTGCGGCCAGCGGCGGATGCCGGGAATGCTCGAGCCGTCCGCCGGCTGCAGCCCGACGATGCGGATCGCGGGATTCATTTCCTTCAGGTAGCGCGAGACGCCCATGATCGTGCCGGTGGTACCCATCGAGCTGACGAAGTGCGTGATGCGTCCGTGGCTCTGGCGCCAGATCTCCGGGCCGGTGGCCTCGTAATGCGCGAGCGGGTTGTCGGGGTTGGCGAACTGGTCGAGCACGCGGCCCCTGCCCTCGGACTGCATGCGCAGCGCGAGGTCACGCGCCGCCTCCATGCCGCCCTCGCGCGGCACGTCGATCAGCTCGGCGCCGAAGGCGCGCATGACCTGGCGGCGCTCCTCGCTCATGTGCGCGGGCATGATCAGCACCATGCGGTAGCCACGGATCGCCGCGGCCATCGCGAGCGCGATGCCGGTGTTGCCGCTGGTGGCCTCGATCAGCGTGTCACCGGGGCGGATCTCGCCGCGCTCCTCGGCGCGACGGATCATGCTGAGCGCGGGCCGGTCCTTCACCGAGCCCGCGGGATTGTTGCCCTCGAGCTTGAGGAGGATGGTGTTGTTCACGCCGGCCTGCATGCGCTGCAGCCGCACCAGCGGCGTCTCGCCGACGCTGGCTTCCACGGTGGGGAACTCCACGTGCGCCGGGGCTGCAGCGGCGCTCGCCGCGGGATCGTTCTGGTGTCGGTACATGCTGCGTCGCACCCACTCGGATCAAAGGCGCATCATACGTGCCTGCTCCGCGCGGGCAAACGCACTTGCGCTGATAAGCTGAAAACCCGTCGCTATATCGCGTCGGCAGGCGGAGCGTGGCGCGCCCGGAAGTAACCACGGCTGTGCAGGGGCCTGGCGCCCAGCAATTGCGCCAGCGCCTCGCGCATCAGCCGCTTGGCGTAGCGACGCGTTTCGGGCCCGGAAAAATCCTCGCGCCCGATCTGCGCCAGCACCCGGCCCGGGTAGGCGCGCGGATCGGCCGACGCCGGCGCGGCATGGAATCCTCCGTCGTGGCTGAGCAGGTATTGGCCTGCCGGCTCGAGCGCCTGACCGGTCGAACTGTCGTGCACGAATTCCATGCCGTAGCCGAGCTCGCGCAGCAGCAGCAATTCGAAGCGACGCAGCAGCGGTTCGAGGTCCTCGGCCGACGCGATCCCGGGCAGCAGCGCGGCGTAGGCATCGAAAAGGGCGCTATGGGCGTCGTGCTGCATCAGCAGCCGTATCAGCAGCTCGTTCACGTACAGCGCCGTGTAGAGCCGCTCGCCCGCGATCGCGGGCGCGGGCGCCACGGCCTCGGCGGCGCTCAGCGTCTTCAGGTCGGCGCGTCCGGACCACGACACCAGCAGCGGCTGGAAGGGCTGGCAGGAGGCCCCGGAGCCGCGCCGCCCGCCGCGCGCACCGCGGGCGATGACGCCGATGCGGCCGAAGTCGCGCGTCAGCAGGTCGAGCAGCAGGCTGGTCTCGCGCCAGGCGCGCCGGTGCAGCACGAAGGCGGGTTGCCGGTCCACACGCGAACCCGCGGCGCTCACCGTGACACCCCCGCCACGATCAGCTTTCTTCCTGGTACCCGAGGCTCTTCAGCGCGCGCTCGTCGTCGGACCACCCGCTCTTCACCTTGACCCAGAGCTTCAGCATGACCTTGGTGCCGAGCAGACGCTCCATGTCGATGCGCGCCTCGGCGCCGATGAGCTTCAGCCGCGCCCCGGCGCGGCCGATCACGATGGCTTTCTGCCCCGCCTTCTCGACCAGGATCAGCGCGCTGATATGGATGGTCTTGCCTTCCTGGCGGAATTCCTCGATCTGCACCGCGTTGGCGTAGGGCAGTTCCTCGCCGAGCTGGCGCATCAGTTTTTCGCGCACGATCTCCGCCACCATGAAGCGCTCGCTGCGGTCGGTGATCTGGTCCGGCGGGAACAGGTGCGGTGCCTCGGGCAGCAGCGTCTGGATCTCGCGCTCGAGCGCCTCGAGGTTGTGCCCTTTCAGCGCCGACACCGGCACGATGGCCGCGAACGGATACTTAGCCTGCAGCGCCGCGATGTGCGGCAGCAGCGCGTCCTTCTGCTCGATCTGGTCGGTCTTGTTGATGATCAGCAGCACCGGCTTGCCCGCGGTGCGCACGGCGGCCAGCACCTGCTCGTCAGGCTCCAGCCACTGCAGCCGGTCGACCAGCATCAGCACGAGGTCCACGTCGCGCACCGCGCTGAGCGCGGCGCGGTTCATGGCGCGGTTGATCGCCTTGCCCTCGCCCTGGTGCAGGCCGGGGGTGTCGACGTAGACGATCTGCGCCGCCCCGTGCGTGCTCACGCCGAGGATGCGATGGCGCGTGGTCTGCGGCTTGCGCGAGGTGATGCTGATCTTCTGCCCGAGCAGGTGGTTCAGCAGGGTGGACTTGCCCACGTTGGGGCGACCCACGATCGCCACCATGCCACATCGTTCGGTGCTCATCGCTATTGCTCCGCTCCTTGCAGGCGGGCGAGCGCCGTGCGCGCCGCCCGCTGTTCCGCCGCGCGCTTGGTGCCGGCCTGCGCCTCCACCGGCACCGCCAGGCCGCGCACATGGCACAGCACGCGAAAATGCTGCTGTCCCGGCGCGCCGCTGGTGGCGGCGAGCTCGTAGCGCGGCAACGGTGCTCGCCGCGCCTGCAGGTACTCCTGCAGCTCGGTCTTGGGATCCTTGTGCGAGATGCCGGGCTCGAGCCCGGCGAGGCGCGCGGCATACCAGCGCCGCACGACGCCGAGCGCCGCATCGGTGCCCGCATCGAGGCAGATGGCGCCGAGCAGCGCCTCGACCGCGTCGGCGAGTATCGAGTCGCGCTCGCGTCCCCCGCTGGAGGCTTCGCCGGCGCCCAGGCGCAGCACGGCGCCCAGGCCCAGCTCGCGACCGATGTCGGCCAGCGTCTCGCCGCGCACCAGGCTGACCCGCAGGCGGTGCAACTGCCCTTCGCGCAGCGCAGGGTAGCGCGCATAGAGCTCGGCCGCGATGCCGAGGTTCAGCACCGCGTCGCCGAGGAACTCGAGGCGTTCGTTGTTGCCGGCGCCGAAGCTCGCGTGCGTCAGCGCCAGTTCGAGCAGCTCGCGGCGCGCGAATTCGTGCCCGATACGGGACTGCAGGCGCGCGATATCGGGGCCAGCGTCACGAGGCACCGGGAATGACGATCTCCACGCGGTTCTTGTCGAAGTTCACGATGGCGTCCACGTTGCCCATCACGTGCGTGCGGGCCTCGTAGTTGGCGTCGATGATCAGGTGGGTCTTGGTCTTCTCGACCTTCAGGCACGGCCTGGCCTTGTCGCGGCAGACGGCCTGGATGGCCTCGATCTGGTTGACGTCGAACTTGCGCTCCACCGCCAGGCGGATTTCCTGCGTCGACTTGCGCCCCAGCTCGGGCTCGTTCTGCAGCGCCTGCACGGTCGCGCGGACCGTGTAGTTGTTGATGTAGAGCGGCGCCAGGCTGAACCCCACGGTCAGCAGGAATCCCCCCACGAGCACGATGACCATCCACTGCCAGATGGTGAAACCCGCCTGGCGGCTCCTGCTGGAACTGTTCATCGTCGCTTGCTCCCCGTATCCGACCGGATCGCGCTCAATTGTAGACGCATCTAGCGGATGGTGCCCACGCGGTCGAAGCTCGGCATGGTGAAGAAGCTGCCCCAGTGCATCCAGATCGCGAAGGCCTTGCCGACGATGTTGCGCTCCGGCACCTCGCCCCAGACGCGGCTGTCGCTGCTGTTGTCGCGGTTGTCGCCCATCATGAAATAGTGTCCGGGCGATACCGTATGCTCGAAATCGTCCGGGATGCGCCGCATCAGTTCCTTGCGCACCACGTGCGGCACCCCCGCGAGTTCCTCTTCGAGGATCTGGTAGCTCGGGTGCAGCGGCGGCAGCTGCGCGATCAGGCTCTGCGGCATCTGCTCGCCGTTCACGTACAGCACCTTGTCACGGTAGGCGACGCGGTCGCCCGGCAGCCCGATGACGCGCTTGATGAAATAGCGCTTGTCGTTCGGCGGGAAGAACACCATCACGTCGCCGCGCTGCGGCGTGCCGACGTCGAGGACCTTGGTGTTCAGCACCGGGAGCCGGATGCCGTAGGCAAACTTGTTCACCAGGATGTAGTCGCCGACCAGCAGCGTGGGCACCATCGACGAGGACGGGATCTGGAACGGCTCGACGAGGAAGCTGCGCAGCACCAGCACGATCAGCAGCACGGGCAGGAAGGAGCGCGCGTACTCCACGGGCACGGGCTCCTTCAGCGCCTTGCCGGCCTCGGCGGCATAGCCGAGCGCATCGGCGCTGCCGGCCTCGGACCAGCGCGGGAAGCGCGCGCGCAGCGCGGCGTCGCGGCGCCTGCGCGCGGGACGCAGCCACAGCACGTCCAGCGCCCATATCACCAGGGCGACAAAAGTCAGCGCTACCAGAATCAGCGGAAAATCGATGTCCATCGCCCCACCTGTCAACTGTCGACTTTCAGCACCGCGAGGAACGCGGCCTGCGGGATCTCGACGCGCCCCACCTGCTTCATGCGCTTCTTGCCTTCTTTCTGCTTTTCCAGCAGCTTTTTCTTGCGCGTCACGTCGCCGCCGTAGCACTTGGCGATCACGTTCTTGCGCAGCGCCTTCACGGTCTGGCGCGCGATGATGTGCCCGCCGATGGCAGCCTGGATCGCCACGTCGAACATCTGCCGCGGGATGAGCTCGCGCATCTTCTCGACCAGCACCCGCCCGCGGCTTGCCGCCTGGTCACGGTGCACGATGATCGCCAGCGCATCGACGCGATCGCCGTTGATGAGAACGTCGAGCCGCACCAGGTTCGCGGCCTGGAAACGCTCGAAGCTGTAGTCGAGCGAACCGTAGCCGCGGGTCAGCGACTTGAGGCGGTCGAAGAAGTCCAGCACCACTTCCGACAGTGGCAGCTCCCAGGTGAGCGAGACCTGGCGCCCGAGGAACTGCATGTCCTTCTGCACGCCGCGCTTCTCGACGCAGAGGTTGATCGCCGCGCCCACGTAGTCCTGCGGCACCAGGATGTTCGCGCGCACGATGGGCTCGCGCATCTCCTCGACCATGCCGGGGTCCGGCAGGCGCGAGGGGTTGTCGACCATGATGGTCTCGCCCCGCGCGGTGAGCACCTCGTAGATCACGGTGGGGGCCGTGGTGATCAGGTCGAGGTCGTATTCGCGTTCCAGCCGCTCCTGGATGATTTCCATGTGCAGCGTGCCGAGAAAGCCGCAGCGGAAGCCGAAACCGAGCGCGTCGGAGGTCTCTGGCTCGTAGAACAGCGAGGCGTCGTTCAGCGTCAGCTTGGCCAGCGCGTCGCGGAAATCCTCGTAGTCCTCGGAGTTCACGGTGAACAGCCCGGCGTAGACCTGCGGCTTGACCTTCTGGAAGCCGGGCAGCGCGGGCGCGCTGTCGGCGGTCTTCAGGTGCGTGATGGTATCGCCCACCGGCGCGCCGTGGATGTCCTTGATGCCGGCGACGATGAAGCCGACCTCGCCCGCCGACAGCGACTGGCGCTGCAGACGCTTGGGCGTGAACACGCCGACCTGGTCCACCTCGTGGGCGCGGCCGATGGACTTGGTGACGATGCGGTCGCGCACGCGCAGCGTGCCGTTCATGACCCGCACCAGCGACACCACGCCGAGGTAGGTGTCGAACCAGGAATCGATGATCAGCGCCTGCAGCGGCGCGTCGGGATCGCCCTCGGGCGGCGGGATCACCCGCACCAGTTCCTCGAGCAGTTCGTCGATGCCGAGCCCGCTCTTGGCGCTGACGCGGCAGGCGTGCGAGGCATCGATGCCGATGATGTCCTCGATCTCCCCGGCCACGCGCTCGGGCTCGGCCTGGGGCAGGTCCATCTTGTTGAGGACCGGCAGGACTTCCAGCCCCTGCTCGATGGCCGTGTAGCAGTTGGCGACCGATTGCGCCTCCACGCCCTGCCCGGCATCGACCACCAGCAGCGCGCCCTCGCAGGCCGCCAGCGAGCGCGAGACCTCGTAGGAGAAGTCCACGTGCCCGGGGGTGTCGATGAAGTTGAGCTGGTAGGTCTCGCCGTCCCGTGCCTTGTAGGCCAGCGTGACGCTCTGCGCCTTGATGGTGATGCCGCGCTCGCGCTCGATATCCATCGAGTCGAGCACCTGCTCCTGCATCTCGCGGCCGCTCAGGCCTCCGCAGACCTGGATGAAACGGTCGGCGAGCGTCGATTTGCCATGATCGATGTGCGCGATGATGGAAAAATTGCGTATCCGGTTGAGGGCTGTCACCCGCGCTTCACCACGTTCCGATCCAGAGTCTGGGGGTTCCTTGACGACCGCGTACTCTACGTGATGACGGCTGCGTTGACCGCCCGCAAAAGCGCGCAATACTACCCGATCGCCCCCGGATCCCGAGCGGCGGCGCGTCCCTGCGCCGCCGCGAGGCTCGCCTCAGTCCTCGATGCGGATGGCCACGAAGCCGGCCTGCCCGCCGCGCAGCAGTCGCACCGGCACGTGCGTGCCCGAAGGCAGCGCGGCCACGATTTCGCTGAACCGCCTGGCGTCGCGAACGGACTCGCTGCCGATCAGCGTGATCACGTCGCCCGGGCGCAGACCCGCGCGGTCGCCGGCCTTGCCGCGCGCCACCTCGCGCACGACCACGCCGCCGTTGATGCGCAACTGCGCCTTCTGCTGCTGGTCGAGGTCATCGATGACCAGCCCGATGCGCCCGCCGGTCGCGCTGGCCTGGGCCACCGCGCCCGTTTCCTGCGCGCCCTCGAGCTCGCCCACCGTGATGCGCAGGTCCGTCTTCTTGCCCTCGCGGATCACCTTCATGGCCGAGCGTGTGCCCGGCTTGACCATGCCCACGATATGCGGCAGATCGGCGGACTCGTTGACGGGCTGCCCATCGAATTCGATGACCACATCGCCAACGCGCACACCGGCCTTCTCGGCCGGGCCGCCCGGCTCGACCTGCGAGATCAGGGCGCCGGCGGGCTTGTCCAGCCCGAAGCTCTCGGCCAGGGCACGGTCCACGTCCTGGATGCCCACGCCCAGCCAGCCGCGCACCACGTGCCCCGAGGCCTTCAACTGCTCCATGACGTCGATGGCCACGGAAATGGGGATAGCGAAGGAAAGCCCGATCGAGCCGCCGCTGCGCGTGTAGATCTGCGAATTGATGCCGACCACCTCGCCATCGAGATTGAACAGCGGTCCTCCGGAGTTGCCGGGATTGATCGCCACGTCGGTCTGGATGAACGGCACGTAGTTGCCGGTTTCCCCGTCGCTGGGCAGGCTGCGACCGCGCGCGCTGACGATGCCCGCGGTGACCGAGTAGTCGAGGCCAAAGGGCGAGCCGATCGCCACCACCCACTCGCCCACCGCGAGTTCGTCGGTATTGCCGAAGCTCACTACCGGCAGATCCCTCGCCTCGACCTTGAGCAGGGCGATATCGGAGCGCTTGTCGCTGCCGACGATCCTGGCCTCGAACTCGCGGCGGTCCGCCAGGCGCACCGTCACGGCGTCCGCCCCGTCGACCACGTGGTGATTGGTCAGGATGTAGCCGTCAGCCGAGACCAGGAAGCCCGAGCCCATGGACTGGCGCTCGCGCTGCGGCTGGCCGCGGTACTGGAACAGGTGACGGAAGATCTCCGGCATCTGCTCGAGCGCGCGCGGATCGATGTCGGGCGGCAAGCCTTCCACCTCCGGAGACTTCTGCGTGCTCATTATCTTGACGACCGCTCCCGAGTTCTTTTCGACGATCGTGGTGAAGTCCGGCAATGCCGCCGACCACGACTTGCCGGCCAGCGCCAGCATCAACGCGAGTCCACACCAAACCGACATCCAGTTGCGCTTCATAGGCTCTCCAGACAGGGAAATGACAACAAGTGATCAAGCGAGGGAGCGCGCCGCGGGAAACACCCTGAGCAACTCGGGCTCGAGGACACCCGCACGCGGTCGGCGCGACAACGCGCGCGCGGCGGCCACGGCGAGCAGGAACCCTGCCGCGGCGGCTGCCATCGACCACGCCTCGGCGGATCCCGGCGGCGCAAGGCGCTCGCCCGTCACGGCCCCGGCCACGATACCGGCCAGCGGCAGCAGGTACGCAAACACGGAGGCGCGCAACACGCTGTGCTCGCGCACGCCGATCTCCACCTCGTCGTCGACCGCCGGACTCAGTCCCGCCGGCAGCACGAGGCGCAGATGATGGCGTCGCTCACCGAGCAGCCTGCCGATCACGCCGCCGCCGCAGCCCTGGCCCGAAGCGCAGGCGCCGCAACCCGGCCTGGCGATGGTCTCCACCCAGCAGGCGTCGGCCTCGACCGCAACGACGCGTGCACGCTCGATCATCATGGCGTTGCGTCCGGAAAATTGACCCCGTTGGCAATCAGCTGCGCAGTCTCGACGGGAATTTCGCCCACCACCGTGACCAGGTGCTCCTGGTCGCGCGGCACGACATAGGACACCGTGGCGCCGCGCGAGGCCTGCCCTGCATGCGGCGGACGCTCGGCGGTACGCTCGACGAAGACCGCGAACACCGCCAGCCCGTCGGTATAGCTCTGGACCTCGACCGCTGGCCCCCCGGCGCGGGCGCTGCGCACCTCGCGTCCCGTCGCGACGAATCCCTCCGGCAGCCAGGCAACCGTCCATGCGAAAGGTGCGGGTTCCTCGGCCCCGGCGTGCCCTGCCGCGTGATGCGCGCCGGGCGTCTCGGGCGCCAGCTCGGCGGCGGCGACGGGAGCACCGATCTGCAGGTCCACGAACTGGAAACGCTCGAGCACGCGACCGGCACCGTCCGTGGTCTCCGACTTCAGCAGCAGCGAACTCGCCTCGTCCAGCACCACGTTCATGCCGTAACGGTAGGGATCGCGCGGAACGATGCGGATACGCTGCCCCCGGTGGTTGGCCACGCGCTCGCTACCGTCGAACTCGATGGCATAGTGGTCGCCCAGCTGCGCGCCCGCGACGCCCGTTTGCGCGCGCTGCGCGAAGCGTGCCGCCGGGTCCAGCCGCATCAGGCGATCCCCGGCGTGCTCGCAATCAACGCGGTGGCCGCGGCGCACGAACTCGCGCTGCTCGCCGTCGAGATGCACCAGGCGCTCCTGCTCCACGCCGTCGACCACCGCGTGCGCGATGCGCACCGAGCTGAGCGACTGTCCCTGCTCGTAGGTGAACACGCCATGGTAGTCGAGGGACCGGAAGCTGCGCGACATCACGTCGAGGCGCGAAGCCGGATCGCCGGCCTCCACGGCATGCAAGGGGACCGAGAGAAAACCCGGCAGCAGGCAGGCGAGCACGGCGAGCGGGCGCATGGAAATAAACCGTTTCGCCTCAGGGCGCCTCGTACGAGACCACGCGCGCGTAGGGCAGCATGCCCTGGTTGGTGTTCAGCGCCGCGTTCTGGACATGATCGGCCATGAACAGGCGCAAGCGCTGCTCGGCGAGCTGATCGGGGTTGGCGCCTGCGTGCTGCAGAGCGCCGCCCGGAGCCGGCACGGCAGCTCCGAAGCCCACCGGCACCGCGGGCCCCGTGACGGGCACCGGCAAGCCGCCCGGGCGTCCGAGTTCGCCGAGCGAGGCGCCCGCTGACGATGACGACGCGACCACGGCGACCTGCGGCATGCCTGCGGGCTCGGGCGCGAGCGCGCGCAGGCCGAATACCGCAGCCATGCACACCGATGCTGCCACGGCCACGCCGCCAACCGGCATCCGCCAGCGCCGGGCGCTCGGGGCCGTCACGGCCGCGGGCTGTTGCTCCGCCAGGGCCGCAAGGATGCCCGCCGTCAAAGCGCGTAGTGCCGCCCCAGCAGAGCCGTCACCCCGGCATCGTCCACGCTCTCCAGCACGCGCCGGTATTCGAATTCGCTGGCCTCGCCGTCGACCACGGCGGAGATCATCTCGCGCAAAGGCGCATTCAGCTGGCTCAAAATCCACCCCCAAGCGGATACGTGCAACCCTTCGGATACCCGGCAGACAAATTAGTTCCCCTCGATCAGGGGCAGGATTTCATGATCCACGGCTTCGCGCGCCCGGAAGATCCGCGAGCGCACCGTGCCCACCGGACAGCGCATCACCTCGGCGATCTCCTCGTAGCTGAGCCCCTCGAACTCGCGCAGCGTCAACGCCGTGCGCAGATCCTCGGGCAGCGCGCGTATCGCCCTGTCGATCACCGCGCGCAACTGCTCGGTCATCAGCTGGTTCTCCGGACCCGCCAGGTCGCGCAATGCCGCGCCGCTCTCGAGGTGCTCGGCGTCCTCGACATCGACGTCGGCGCCGGGCGGGCGGCGCGCGCGCGACACCAGGTAGTTCTTCGCGGTGTTGATCGCGATGCGGTAGAGCCAGGTGAAGAAGGCGCTCTCGCCGCGGAAACCCGGCAGGGCGCGGTAAGCCTTGATGAACGCCTCCTGCACGACGTCCTGCACCTCGTCGGGATCCCGGATGAAGCGTGTCACCAGCGAATAGATCCGATGCTGGTATTTGAGCACCAGCACATCGAAAGCCCGGTTGTCGCCCTTCTGCACGCGCTCGACCAGTTGCTGATCACCCTCCTCCCCGGAAAACATCGAAGGACTCCGTTCGACCCTGGTTTCAGTCCGTTAGCCACGCGTCACGGCGGCCCCGCGATCGGGGGCATCGCGAGGGGCCGTGACGTTCGCGGCGCTCAATATACGTGCTGGCGGGTCCCGCCTGGATGCCGCAACGCTACACCCATGATGTGCTCGTGATCGGCAGCGGGGCCGCCGGCCTGAGCGTCGCGATCCAGGTCGCCGACCGGGCGCGGGTCGCGGTGATCTGCAAGGGCGAGCTCGGCGACGGCTCCACATCCTGGGCCCAGGGCGGCATTGCCGCCGTGCTCGATGACGAGGACACGATCGACTCGCACGTCGCCGACACCCTGCGCGCGGGAGCAGGCCTGTGCCACGAGGACATGGTGCGCTTCACCGTGGAGCACAGCCGCGAGAGCATCCAGTGGCTGGTCGACCTCGGCGTCGGCTTCACGAAG
>JAKJFB010000079.1 GCA_022705125.1 Pseudomonadota bacterium | reverse complement strand
AGCATTCCTCGCGCTCCCAACCGAGCCGGCATTGTTGTGGCCCGATGCGCCACGCGCAACCACGCCGCATGGGGCGCCATGGTCGACATCGCAGTGCCTGGCCTGCGTCGGCCGGTCGCCGCAGTTGGGCTATGCTGGCGGGGATCGCACGAGGGCACGACGTGAAGATTCTGCTGGCGGAGGACGACAAGCGGCTGAGCGAGCGGCTCAGGACCGACCTGAAGCGCCGCGGCTATGCCGTGGACGTGGCGGACAACGGCATCGACGCCGAGCACCTCGGCACCGAGTGGCCCTACGACGCCGCGATCCTCGACCTCGGCCTGCCGCAGCGCCCGGGCCTGGAGGTGCTGCGCAACTGGCGCCGGCAGGGCATCGCGCTGCCCGTGCTGATCCTCACCGCGCGCGACGCCTGGCACGAGAAGGTCGAGGGCTTCAACGCCGGTGCCGACGACTACGTGGCCAAACCCTTCCATGTCGAGGAACTCCTCGCGCGCCTCGGGGCGCTGATCCGGCGCGCGCACGCCCAGCCCGCGGGCGTGGTGAGCGCCGAAGGCCTCACGCTCGACGAGACGCGCCAGGTGGCGCTCCGCGGCGAGCGGGAGATTGCGCTGTCCGGGATCGAATTCCGGCTGCTGCGCTATTTCATGCTGCATCCGGGCCAGGTGCTGTCGAAGTCGCACCTGGCCGAACATCTCTACGCCAGCGACGCCGACCCCGAGAGCAACGTCATCGAGGTGCACGTCAACCGCCTGCGCGGCAAGCTCGGCGCCGACTGCATAACGACCCGGCGCGGGCAGGGCTACGTGTTCGGAGCCCCGGCCTGATGCGTTCGCTGCTCGCGCCATTGGTAGCGGGACTCGTGCTGAGCCTGGCCGCGGTATTCGGCGTGCAGTGGTCGATGTTCCGCATCGAGTTCGATGCGATGATCGTCGAGTACATCGCCCACGAGCTCACCCACGACGCCGAGGAGATTTTCGGTTCGCTGACCGTCCTGCCCAGCGGTGAAACCAGACTGGCGCTGACCCACTTCGACCCCCCGTTCCTGCGCCCGGGTTCCGGCCGGTATTTCCAGATCCTCGTCGATGACGGCACCGTGCTGCGTTCGCCGTCGCTGGACGGCGAGAGCCTGGCCGTCCCCACGGTAAATCGCGGGCGCCGGCGCGTCACGCACGTGGCCGGCCCGCACGAGCAGGACCTGCTGATCAGCGCGGTCGGCTACGAGTTCGCCGGGCGCCAGCTCACCATCGGCGTCGCCGCCGACCTGAATCCCGTCCGGTCGCAGTTCGAGCGCCTGATGACGCATTATTCGCGGGTCTCGGTGCTGATGTTCGCGCTGCTGGTCGCGCTGCAGGTCGCAATCGTGCGCCTGGCGTTCGGCACCCTGCGGCGGGTGAAAGCCGACGTGGGCCGCCTCGAGCGCGGCGAAATCACCCAGCTGGGCGAACGCGTGCCCGCCGAGGTGCTGCCGCTGGTGCAGGAGATCAATCGCCTGCTGGCCCTGCTGACGCGGCGCCTGCAGCGCTCGCGCGAGGCGCTCGGCAACCTGGCACACGCGCTGAAGACGCCCCTCACCGTGCTGCAGCACATGGCCGACGACGATCAGTTCCAGCGCGACCCGGAGCTCGCCCGGCAGATGGCGGAGCAGGTGAGCATCCTGCGCAGCCGCATCGACCGGGAACTGCGGCGTGCCCGCGTCGCGGGCGGGCGAAGCACGGGCGCACCGGTGGCCGTCGCGAAGGAAATCGACGCGCTGGCGCAGACGATGGGCAAGCTCCATCGCGAGCGCAACCTCGACATTGCCTGCCGCATCGACCCGGAGGCGGCATTCAGCGGCGACCGGGAGGATTTCATGGAAATGTGCGGCAACCTGCTCGACAACGCCTGCAAGTGGGCGCGCTCGCGCGTGCGCGTCACGGTGCACGACGGCGGCGCGCTGGCGCTGAGCGTGGAGGACGACGGCCCCGGCTGCTCACCCGGGGACCTGGAGCGGATCGCACGACGCGGCGTGCGGCTGGACGAGGCGACCGAAGGCCATGGTCTGGGGCTCGCGATCGTCGACAGCATTGCCTCTTCCTATGGTGCGGAGCTCCATTTCGGGCGTTCACCGGAACTGGGCGGCTTCGCCGTGACCGTCAGCTTCCCGGGGACGCAACGGCCCGTCCGGGGCGTGAATCGCACAGCGACACCGGACAACGCCAACTCATGACCGAGCCCCCCACCCTGAGCGCGATGCTGGCGGCGATCACGCGGCTCGAACCGCTGCTGCGCGCGCAAATGCCCGCGGGCCGGCGTGCGGCGCGCCTGCCCGCGCCGGTGGTGGAGCAACTGCTCCGGCTCGGTCTGTTCCGGTTGTGGATCCCGCGCCGTTACGGTGGCCTCGAGATGTCGCTGCCGGCGGCACTGGCCATCCACGAAGCCGTGGCGCAGCTCGACGGCTCGACCGGCTGGGCCGTGATGATCGGCGCCTGTTCGGCGCAGCCGACGCGTTGGTGGCCGGCTCGGGGGCGCCGAACGGCAGCGCCGCGCGCGTGCCGGGGGGCTTCCGCGTCACGGGACGCTGGCGCTACGCGAGCGGCGCCGATCACGCCAGCGTGTTCACGGCCAACTGCCGGGTGACGGAGCCCGGCAGCAATCCGGCGCCGTTGATTCGCGCGATGGCTTTCGCGCCGGCGGATGTAAAGATCCACCGCACCTGGGACAGCAGCGGCCTGCGCGCCACCGGCAGTC
Source organism: Pseudomonadota bacterium (assembly GCA_022705125.1). The sequence continues at coordinate 7,153 of JAKJFB010000079.1, read as the reverse complement.
ACGATATCGTGGTGCGCGACGTCTTTGTGCCGGAGGAGATGAGCTTTTCCGTGTTCACGGACCCGGTGCTGGAAAACGGACCGTTGTACCGCCTTGCGTTCGCGACACTGACCGAGTTGCCGGTGAGCGCGGTCGCGCTCGGCATCGCGCGGCGCGCCTGCGAGGAATTCGCGGCGCTCGCGGGATCGAAATGCGCACCCGGCAGCACGGTTGCGTTGCTCGGACTCGACCTCGTCCAGGCGGCCCTGCCCCGCGCGCGCGACGTGGTCGCGAACGCGGCCCGCGAACAGCACGCGCAGGCTGCCGAGGTCTGGGAAGAGGCGCTGGCAGGAATCCGCCCGGCCCCGCATGTCGGGGCGGCGCGCACGGTGGCCTGCGTGCGGCGCGTGCGCGGCCTGGTCACGGCCGTCGGCGATCTGGTGCCGCTGGCCGGCATGAACGCGCTGCAGCGCGAGGATCCCTTTGCCCTCGCGTGGCAGGACCTGAACGCGGCGGCGGCGCATTACTCCGTATCGCCGCTGCAGCTGGCGGAGCAGGATGGGCGCGATATCGCGGCCAGGGGCCGCTCCTACGACCTGCCCGTCGCGTCGTCGCCGCTAGCGTCTTGCGACGCGCCTTCGCCGACGGGGAATGGCGCTGCCGCCGCCAGGCCACCCGATTCGGGCGAGTAGTGCTCGCGGTAGATCGTGACGAAGGCGAGCAGGCTCGCGATCACGATCGGCCCGATGATCAGGCCGGTGACCCCGTAGACGCTCGCACCGCCGATGATGCAGCAGAAGATCAGCAGGATCGGCATGCGCGCGCGGCTGCCGATCAGGATGGGCTTCAGCACGTTGTCGGCCAGGCTCACCAGGAAGAAACCCCACGCGAACACGAAAACGCCCCAGGCGGGCGACTTCATGAAGATGAAGACGCCGATCGGCGCCCACACCAGTCCTGCGCCCACCACCGGGATCATGGCGGCGAAACCCGTCATCACGCCGAAAAACACCGCCAGCGGCACCCCGGCGATCTGGTAGCCGATCATCGCCAGCAGGCCCTGTATCACCGCGGTCAGCAGCGCACCGCGAATCACCGCCGTGACTGTCTGGTAGATGCGCAGCGCGATCGACTGCGCCTGCGCCACCGGCATCGGCACGGTGTCGAACAGCCAGTGCAGGAAGCGTTCGCCGTCGCGAAAGCAGAAGAACAGCAGCACCAGGATCAGCATCAGGTTCACGACACCGAGCAGGATGTTGCGGGCCATGACGGCGCCGACATTGGCGATCTTCGCGCTGGCCACATTTATGTTGCCGAGCATGAATTCCTGCAGGTCGAACTGCGCGAACAGGCTGATCTGTCCGGCGAACTCGCTCAGCCGGTGCCAGTAGCCCTGCAGGAATCCGGGAAGCAGGCTGGCCGAAAAGGCACCCTCGGGCGACTGGAACGCGCCGATCCAGCCACGCACCGTCGGGTAGAGTTCCGCGGACTGGCGCACCACCACCCCGAGCACGAACAGTGTGGGCACCAGCACCAGCAACAGCACCGCCAGCGTGCTCAGCCCCGCGGCAACACCCTCGCGCGAGGGCAGCCGGCGCTGCAGGAACTTGTGGATCGGGAAGCAGACCAGCGCGAGCGAGGCGGCCCAGATGATGGCGTCCGAGAACAGCGACAGGATCAGCAGCAGCTGGTAGATCAGGAAGGCGAACGCGCCGAAGAAGAACCAGCGCACGATACGCCCCTGTTCCGCACCCGCTGGTGCGCGCGCCGACGGAGCCGCGCCAGCCGGTGCTGGCGCTGGCGCTGGCGGCGGCGCAGCTTCGTCGATCATGGCGATACCGTTCCGTCGATCCCGAGGAACGTCATTGTAGCCTGCCGCGCCCGGGCATCGCGCGCGCCCAGCCGAGGAAATCCTCCAGGATCAGGTACAGCGCCGGCACCAGCAGCAGCGTGATCACCGTCGCGAACAGCACGCCGAAGGCCAGCGATATCGCCAGCGGCACGAACATCATGGTCGAGATGTCCGCCGTGGCCATCAGCGGCGCCAGCCCGATGAAGGTGGTCGCGGAGGTGAGCAGGATCGGGCGAAAGCGCACCGCGCCGGCGCGCAGCACCGACTCCTCCACCGCCACCCCCGCGAGGCGCTGCTGGTTCACGTAGTCGACCAGCACCAGGCTCGCGTTCACCACCACGCCCGACAGCGCCACGATGCCGAGCAGCGAGAAGAAGGCGAGCGCCTGGCCCATGATCAGGTGACCCAGCAGCGCGCCGATGACGCCGAACGGGATCGCGCTCATGATCACGAAGGGCTGCAGGTAGGAACGCAGCGGCACCGCGAGCAGCGCGTAGATGATCAGCAGCGCCAGCAGCGTCATCCCCACGAGGCTGCCCATGGCCTCGGCGCGCTCCTCCGCCTCGCCGGCAAGCGCGAAGGAGATGCCGGGGAATTTCGCCTCCAGGCGCGGGAACTCGGTGTCGGCCACCGACGCCAGCACCTTTTCCGGCACCACCACCTCGCGATCCACATCACCCTGCACGCTCACCACGCGCTGTCCGTCCACGCGGCGTATGGTGGAATGACTGCGTCCGACCGTGGTTTCGGCCACGCTCATCGAGGGAACCTCGACACCCTGCGCTGTCCGGATGCGCATGTTCTCCAGGTCGCCCAGCGACACCCGCTCCGCTTGCGGCAGCCTCACCATCACGCGCACGTCGTCGCGTCCGCGCTGCACGCGTTGCGCTTCCTCGCCGTAGAACGCCTGGCGCACCTGGCGGCCGAGGTCGCGCTGCGACAGCCCGAGCAGTTCGGCCTCGGGGCGGATCGCGAGCAGGATTTCCTGCTTGCCGGCGCGGTAGGTGTCGCTCACGTCGAACACCCCGTCGTAGCGCGCGAGCGTCTCGCGCAGTTCGGACGCCGCCTCGCCGAGCTGGTGCACGTCGCGACCGCGCAGCTCGATGTCGATGGGCTTGCCGGCGCTGAAGGCCTCGGCCGTGAACGTCAGCTCCAGCGCATCGGGAATCGGACCGGTGAGCTGGCGCCACAGCGCGGCCGCCTCCGCCGAGCCCATGCCGCCGCGCTCGGCATAGGGGCGCAGCTCCACCAGCACTTCCGCCACGTGGCTGCCCTCGCCGGCGTCCGAACCGAGCGAACCGCGGCCGACACGCTTGCCCACCGAGGCCATGACGTGCCGCACGGCCGAAGGCTCCGCATCGTCACGGCGCCCCCCATCGAGGCGCTCGCGCAGCGCCTCGGCCGAAGCTTCCAGCCGGCGTGCGGCCTGCTGCGTCACCTCGGCGGGGGTCCCCTCGGGCATGGTCAGCGAGGCAAACAGGCGGTCGCCCTCGACCGACGGAAAGTACTGGAACACGATGCGACCGCTCGCGAGCAGGCCCACCATGACGATCATGACGGCCACGCCGATCGCGCACACCACGTAGCGGTGTGCTATCGCGCGGCGCATCAGCGGCTGGTAGCTGTCGGCGATGAAACGCTCCAGGCGCGCCGATATGCGGTCCTGCAGGCGCTCCAGCCAGTTCTCGTCGCGCGCGCCGGCCCTGCGCACCGTCTGGCGGGCGAGGTGCGCCGGCAGGACGAGCTGCGATTCGAGCAGGCTGAAACACAGGCACAGCACCACCGTCAGGCCGACCGCGGCAAAGAACGACGCCATGCCGCCTTCCAGCGTGATTATCGGCAGGAACGCCGCCTGCGTCGTGAGCACGCCGAAGATGACCGGCACCGAGACCTCGCTGGCGCCGCGTATGGCCGCCTCGCGCGGTGCCATGCCCTCGAGCTCGAAGGCGTGCACGCGCTCGCCCACGACGGTGGCGTCGTCGACGATGATGCCGAGCACCAGCAGGAAGCCCATCAGCGACAGCGAGCTGATCGTGAGGCCTGCCGCCGGAAACATCGCGAGCGCACCGAGCATCGCGACCGGCATTCCCACGCTCACCCACAGCGCGATGCGCAGGCGCAGGAACAGCGCGAGCACCACGACCACCAGCACGAGGCCGCTCCAGGCGTTGCCGAGCAGCGCATCGAGGCGATCGACGAGATCCTGCGACTCGTCGCGCGAGATGTCGATCGCCATGCCCTCGGGCAGCTGCGCGCGCTTGCGCCCGAGGTAGTCCTTGACGGCGCCGGCGATCTCCAGCGTGTCTTCCTCGCCGACGCGCGAGACCTGCAGCAGCAGCGCGGGCTTGCCGTCGTAGCGCACGCGCAGGTCGGTGTCCTCGAAGCCGTCGACCAGGGTCGCGATCTCGCCAAGCCGCAGCGCGGTGCCGTCGGCGCGCTTCGTCACCACGATGTCGCGGAATTCCCCGCCCGTGTAGCGCTGCCCCTTGGTGCGCAGCAGGATCTCGCCGCCCGCGCTCTTCACTAGTCCGCCCGGCACGTCGAGGCTGGCGTCGCGGATCGCCTGCGCGATGCGGTCGAACGTGAGCCCGTATTGCCGCAGCGTGTGTTCCGAGACCTCGACCGCGATCTCGTAGGGCCGTGCGTACTGGAGGCGCACCTGGCTGATGCGCGGATCCTCCGTGAGTTCCTCGCGCACCTCCTCGGCCAGCTCCTTCAGCGCGCGCTCGTCGGTGTGGCCCGAGATCGCGAGCTCCATCACGGTCGTCATCACCGTGACCTCGTTGATCACCGGCCGCTCGGCCTCCACCGGAAAGGTGTTGATCGCATAGACCCGCGCGTTGACGTCATCGAGCGCCTTGCTCTTGTCGGCGTCGTGGTGCAGCTGCACCAGCACCGAGCACAGTCCTTCCGCCGCGGAGGTCATGATCTTCCTGATGCCCTCGGTGCCCTCGATGGCCTCCTCGATGCGCAGGCAGACCCCGGCCTCGACTTCCTCCGGCGCCGCGCCGAGGTAGGGCACGGTGATCTGGATGTAATCCAGCTCGAGGTTGGGGAACTCCTCCTTGCGCAGCTGCGACAGCGAGATCAGGCCCCCGGCGATGAAGAGCAGCATCAGCAGATTGGCCGCTACCGGGTTGTCGACCCACCAGGCAATGAGGCGTTGCATCGGATCAGGACTCCGCGTCCGTGTCGCTCGCGACCGGCGCCACCCGCATGCCGTCCACCACCAGTTGCAGCGGCGAGACGCACACACGCTCGCCGGCCTCGATGCCGGAGCTGACCAGCACGGTATCGCGGTCGGCGCGCAGCAGCGTCACGGGACGAAAGCGCAGGCGGTCTTCGGCATCCACCACCAGCACGCGGTCGCCGTCGCGCAGCGCGGCGCGCGGGAGCTCGATCACCCCGCGCGCGGTCTGGCCGCGGATCTCGGCCTGCACGAAGAGCCCGACCGGCAGCGGCGCCTGCTCGGGCGCGTCCGGGTTCTCCACGCGCGCCACGACGTGCACCATGCGGCTGCCCGCATCGATCTCGCCCTCGGTGCGCACGATGCGCCCCTCCCAGTTCCAGCGCTGGCCGCCGAACTCGGCATGCAGGCTGACCGGCGCCGCATCGCCGCCGGGGGCGATGCCGCTGCGAATAAGCGCCGGATCGAGGAATGCGAGCTGACGGTCGGCGATCGGCAGGCGCACTTCCATGTAATCGGTAGCGTAGAGCGTTGCGATCCGGTCGCCACGGCTGAGCGTCTGCCCGATGTCGACGCGCGCGCTGCGCACCCGGCCGCCGAAGGGCGCGCTGATGGCGGTGCGCGCGAGGTCCAGCCGCGCGCGCTCGAGGGCGACCTCGGCCTCCTTCAATACCGACTCCGCGACGCGGCGGGCGCGCGATGCGTTCTCGGCCTGCGAGCGGCTCGCCAGCTCGCGCGCCAGCAGCGTCGCCATGCGCTCGGACTCGAAACGCGCGAATTCCGCCTCGGCCTGCGCGCGCATCAGCACCGCCTCCGCGGCGCCGACGCCGCTGCGGTAATCGCTGTCATCGATGCGCAGCAGCAGCTCGCCGGCGGCGAAACGCCCGCCCGAGCGCAGCGACGGCGACATCCAGACCACCCGACCGGAGACTTCCGGGATCAACTCCGCCTCGGTGTGCGGTTCCACCGTGCCCTGCGAGCGGACGATCAGCGGCACGTCGACCGGGACCGCCTGCACCGTGCGCACGGCGAGCAGCGGACGCTCGAGCTGCTGGGGCTGCAGCACCGGACGCGTGGCGTAGAGCACGATCGCGACCAGGCAGCCTGCCGCGATCACCGCGGCGGCGAGCAGCAGCTGGCGCCGACGTCCGGCGCCCGCGGCGAAAATCGGTGTCTGCGGCTCCATCGCGGTCATTCGGTTTCTCCGTTTGCCGCGGCGCCCGCGCCGGGGGCAGCCGGGGACGGCTTCCAGCCCCCGTCCACCGAGCGCACGTGCAGGTCCATCTGCGGGTAGGCGATCTCGATGCCCTTGTCGCGGAACACCTCGGCAATGCGCATGTGCAGATCGTTCTGCACCTGGAATCGCAACGCGAGATCCTCGACGTGGGCGAAGCAGCGCATGCTGAGCGAGCTCGGACCGAATTCGCGGAAGATCACGTTCGGCGCCGGCTCCTTCATCACGCGCGGATCGGCATGCAGGATCTCGAGCAGCGTCTCGCGCACCACGCGCGGATCGGCGTCGTAGGACACGCCCACGTCGAAGCTGAACCGCACCACGGAGGACGACAGCGTCCAGTTGATCAGTCGCTCGGTGACGAACATCTGGTTCGGCACGATGATCTCGCGGTTGTCGAAATCGGTGATCGTGGTGGCACGCATGCGGATCCGGTTGATCGTGCCGCTGAACTCGCCCAGCGTGATCACGTCGCCGATGCGCACCGGGCGCTCGAACAGCATGATCAGGCCGGAGAAGAAGTTGGCGAAGATCGCCTGCAACCCGAAGCCCAGGCCGACCGACAGGCCCGCGGCCATCCACTGCAGCTTCGACCAGCCGAAGCCGAGCATCTGCAGCGCGAAAAACGCCGCGAGCACGGCGATCACGTAACGGATCACGGTCTGGATCGCGTACAGCACCCCCTTCTCGGTGATCACGCTGTAGAACACGATGCCGATCAGCGAGGGTATGCCGGATGCCAGCACCATGCCGAGCGCCATCACCAGCAGCGCACCGCCCGCGTCGAACGCGGACACCGTGGACACGGTTTCCTTGCCGTCGACGGTGTCGGCATAGCTCCACAGCGCCACGCTGTCGAAGATCGACAGCGCCGTGAAGAACTGCTGCCAGATCAGCACCA
>JAKJFB010000799.1:568-820 GCA_022705125.1 Pseudomonadota bacterium | reverse complement strand
CGATACAATTCCGACTGGAACATCGTGAAACGAGGCTGGGAGGCCCATGTCCTGGGAAAAGGCCGAACCTTCCCTTCCGCTTCCGACGCGGTCAGAACTTTTTATGCGGAAGACCCGAAGGCGACGGACCAGTACCTGCCCGCGTTCGTAGTAACCGACGCCTCGGGCCGGCCTGTCGGCAAAATCCAGGACGGGGATGCCGTCATCCTGTTCAACTTCCGGGGCGACCGCGCGATCGAAATCTCCCGCGCC
>JAKJFB010000799.1:0-491 GCA_022705125.1 Pseudomonadota bacterium | reverse complement strand
GACGCCCACATCCCGCCTCATTTTCTGGTGCAGCCTCCGGCCATCGACCGCGTCATCGGCGAATACCTCTGCGCGGAAAAGGTCAAAACCTTCGCCGTATCGGAAACGCAGAAATACGGACACGTAACGTATTTCTGGAACGGCAACCGCTCCGGCTGCATCGATGAATCCTTCGAGAAATACGTGGAAATTCCTTCCGACCGGATTGAATTTGACCGCGCGCCGAAGATGAAGGCCGAAGAAATAACGAATACGGTGATCGATCTGCTCCAAAGCGGCGATTATCGTTTCGGCCGAACAAATTATCCCAACGGCGACATGGTAGGCCACACGGGCGTGACGGAAGCGGCCATTGTCGCGGTGGAGGCTGTCGATCAGTGCGTCGGGAGGCTGCTGGCCGTCATCCGGGAGCTGGGAGGCATCGCCGTGATTACGGCGGACCACGGCAATGCGGATCAGATGTTCACGATCGACAAAAAGGGCGTCAAATC
>JAKJFB010000798.1:585-824 GCA_022705125.1 Pseudomonadota bacterium | reverse complement strand
GGCTGTGTTGCCGATGGGCAGCCATTGGCATTCCGGGCAGCCTTTCGTTGGCGGAAGTTTGGCTTCCACGACGTAAACATGCTCTGCCGCGGGTCGGGAAAGCATCTGTTCGAACCAGATTTCTTCTTCCGCCAAAGACATAGGCAGGCGCAAAAGCAAATGCTCGGTCACTTCCGGGTCGCTGATCCAACGCACGAACATTGGAATATCCGCGCGTTCTGCCGCCCGCAGGCGAAGCC
>JAKJFB010000798.1:325-567 GCA_022705125.1 Pseudomonadota bacterium | reverse complement strand
GCATGACTCCTAAGGTTCCAGGCGGTTCGGACCTCTGAAAAGGTACACAGCTTCACGTATGTTGGGCAGGTCCAGCATGACCATCAGCAAGCGGCTGAGCCCCAGCCCGAGCCCGCCGTGCGGCGGACAGCCGTAGCGGAAATAATTCAGGTAATTTTGGATTGGAGGAAGGGTTAATCCTTTCGCCAAAGCCTGGTTTTTAAGAACCTCGTAGCGGTGTTCGCGCTGGGCGCCGGTGGTGA
>JAKJFB010000798.1:0-301 GCA_022705125.1 Pseudomonadota bacterium | reverse complement strand
CCGCGTCCGAGCAGGTCAAAGCTTTTGGTAAGCGCGGGGTTGTCCGCATATACCATATGATAGAAAGGCCGGACGGCGAGGGGCCAATCTTTGACGAAAACGAAATCGTTGCCGGTGTATTCCTTGATATGCGCGCCGAGCGCGCGCTCCGCGCCCGGGTCCAGGTCGCCTTTGCGTTCAGGGGGGAGTTTGTATCCCTGGTCCTTCAGGATTTGGTAAGCTTCCGCCATGGTCAGGCGCGGGAATGGCACTTCCGGAACCTGCAGGTCCACGTCGAAGGCGGCTTTAATCGCCTCGCCGT
>JAKJFB010000797.1:587-826 GCA_022705125.1 Pseudomonadota bacterium | reverse complement strand
GCCGCAGCAGCACAGCGCGCCGGCGCACCGGCCGCCGGCCGACGACGAGATGGCACGCTTCGTCTCGAAGGTACTGGCCTCGACCGAGGACACCTGGCGCGACATCTTCCGCGCCTCGGGCAAGCAGTATCAGGATCCGAAGCTGGTGCTGTTCACCGGCGCCACCCCGACCGCCTGCGGTACCGGCCAGTCGGCGATGGGGCCGTTCTACTGCCCCGGCGACCACAAGGTGTACATCG
>JAKJFB010000797.1:0-504 GCA_022705125.1 Pseudomonadota bacterium | reverse complement strand
ACGTGATCGCGCACGAGGTCGGCCACCACGTGCAGAACCTGCTTGGCATCTCGGGCAAGGTCGAGGCGCAGCGCCGCCGCGTCAGCGAGACGGAAGGCAATGCGCTGTCGGTGCGCCTTGAACTGCAGGCCGACTGCTTCGCCGGCGTCTGGGGCAAGCATGCCGATTCGATGCGGAAGATCCTGCAGCCGGGCGAACTGGAACAGGCCCTGACGGCGGCGGCCGCGATCGGCGACGACCGCCTGCAGCAACAGTCGCGCGGGCGCATCGTGCCGGAGAGTTTCACGCACGGCAGCTCGGAGCAGCGCGTGCGCTGGTTCCGCGCCGGCTTCGATTCCGGCGACGTGAACCAGTGCAACACCTTCGCCGCACGCCGGCTCTGACGAGGCGGCGGTGAACCGGACGCTGCCGCTCGCCCCGCTGCCGCGCCAGCTCATCATCAACGCCGATGACCTCGGCGTTTCCGCCGCGCGCGATGCGGGCATCCTCGACTGCTTCGCCGCC
>JAKJFB010000796.1:566-832 GCA_022705125.1 Pseudomonadota bacterium | reverse complement strand
CCGGTGGAGGCGATGTACGACGAGGCCAAGGGTTCGCTGCAGGGCGGCAACCTCGGGCGCGCGACGCGCTACTACCAACGCCTGATCGCGCGCTTCCCCTACGGCGCCTATACCGAGCAATCGCAGCTTGAGCTGGCCTACGCCCAGTACAAGGCAGGCGATTCGGAAGAAGCCTCGTCCACGATCGACCGCTTCATCCGCACCTACCCCACGCATCGCAACATCGACTACGCCTACTACCTGAAGGCGCTGATCAACTTCAACCG
>JAKJFB010000796.1:308-539 GCA_022705125.1 Pseudomonadota bacterium | reverse complement strand
TCGACATGACCCAGCGCGACCAGGGCGCGCCGCGCCAGTCGTTCAACGATTTCGCCGACCTGATCCGGCGCTATCCGAACAGCCGCTACGTGCCGGATGCGCGCCAGCGCATGGTGCACCTGCGCAACCTGATGGCACGCTACGAGATCAACATCGGCAAGTTCTACCTGCGGCGCGAGGCTTACGTCGCGGCGGCCACGCGCGGCCAGTACGTGCTGGAGCACTATCCGC
>JAKJFB010000796.1:0-250 GCA_022705125.1 Pseudomonadota bacterium | reverse complement strand
AGCCTGTTCAAGCGCATGTGGCCGTTCGACGACGAGCGCGACCAGAGCGCGCTGCCGGATGACCCGACCGCACCGGAATCGGCGCCGTAAGTCAGAATCAAAAGACGGATACGCAAAGGACGCAAAGGAAAAGCCGAGCAAGAAACACCAGAAAGGGCTTGGGTCTGTTCTTCGCGGGGATCGCCATTTCGCCGAGACCCACTCCTGCCTTTCCTTTGCGTCTTTTCTTGCTTTTCCTTTGCGTCCTTTG
>JAKJFB010000795.1 GCA_022705125.1 Pseudomonadota bacterium | reverse complement strand
CATAGACCCGAACAGCGTCGAAGATTACATCGCCAATGACGGCTACCTTGGGCTTGGAAACGCCCTGGGCATGACCCCGGAGCAGGTAATCGCGCTTATTACTGCATCCGGCTTGCAAGGCCGGGGCGGCGCGGGTTTTCCTGCCGGATTAAAATGGGGCTTTGTGCGCCAGGCTCGGGCCGATCAAAAATACGTCATCTGCAACGCGGATGAAAGCGAACCAGGTACCTTCGGGGAATACCAGCTGGCAATTCAGCGCATGGAAACCGCCATCGCGCACGCGCGCAGCGTTGGTCTCTTGGGCGATAATATCCTCGGCTCCGCGCTCTCGTTTAATTTGCACTTGCACACCGGCGCCGGCGCGTACATCTGCGGCGAGGAAACCGCCTTGATTGAATCCATCGAAGGCAAGCGCGGGGAACCGCGCTCCAGGCCGCCCTACCCAACCACGGAAGGGCTGTGGGGTACGTGGAAACCCTGGCGAACATCCCCCCCATCCTGCGGCATGGAGCGGATTGGTACCGCACTTATGGAACCCCCTCCAGCCCAGGCACAAAAGTTTGCACGCTGCTGGGCAATCTGAATGTCACCGGTCTGATTGAGGTGCCAATGGGCATCACCTTACGGGAAATGATCAGTATTTATGGTAAGGGCATCAAGGACGGACATTTCAAAATGGCGCAAACCGGCGGCTCGGGCGGCTCAATCATCCCTGCCAGCCTGCAAGACACACCTATGGATTTCGCTTCTTTTGCACGGGCTGGCGTGGTGCTCGGCTCGGGGGCGCTGCTCATCTGTAATGACAGCGTTTGCGTGGTAGATCTGGCGCGGGTGC
>JAKJFB010000794.1:582-839 GCA_022705125.1 Pseudomonadota bacterium | reverse complement strand
CCTGTTGTTCCCGGGCTTTCGCCGCGTGCGGGTGCAAAAGCCCGTTTTCATCATCGGTCACGCCCGCAGCGGAACCTCGCTGCTGCATCGCCTGATGTGCGGCGACGACCAGAGCTTCAGCTGGGTGATGATGTACGAAATGCTGCTCCCCTCGATCCTGCAGCGCAAGCTGGTGCGCGCCATCGCACGCCTGGATGCGCGCTGGCTGGGCGCCAGGCTCGCAACGCGCGTGCACGCCTGGGAGGACCGCGTATTCG
>JAKJFB010000794.1:0-492 GCA_022705125.1 Pseudomonadota bacterium | reverse complement strand
CGCGTGATGCGCTTCTACAAGCGCTGCGTGCAGCGCACGCTCTACCTCAACGGCAGCGACAAGATCCATCTGTCCAAGAACCCCATGTTCTCGGGCAAGGTCAGGGCCCTGCTCGAGGTGTTCCCCGATGCGCGCTTCGTGGTGCTGATGCGCAATCCCTACGAGACCATTCCCAGCATCCTCAAGATGATGAGCCGCAACTGGAAGGCCTCGGACTGCAGCCGCGAGCTGATTGCCGAGCCGCTGGAGGCGATGGGCAGGCAGAGCATCTACTCCTACCTGCATCCGCGCGAGGTGCTCGGCGAGCGGTCGACGACGCCGTGGATGTACGTGCGTTACGAGGAGCTGGTGGAGCGACCGCTGGACGTGGTAGCGGGCGTCTACGCGCGCTGCGACATTCCGCTGCCGCAGCGCGCGCGATTGAAGCTCGAGGAAGAGCAGCGTCGCAACAGGGATTATCGCGCCGAGCACATCTACTCCCTCGAGGAGTTC
>JAKJFB010000793.1 GCA_022705125.1 Pseudomonadota bacterium | reverse complement strand
TCCGTTGGTGTCCGAGCCGGCACCCACGCCGATCGCCGCCGGCAGCATCGCGAGGATGATCGTCATCGAGGTCATGAGGACCGGGCGCATGCGGATCGGGCAGGCCTCGGTCAGCGCCGCGTCGATCGAACGGCCCTGTTCGCGCAGCTGGTTCGTGAGGTCGATCAGCAGGATCGAGTTCTTCGCCACCAGCCCCACCAGCAGCACCAGGCCGATCATCGAGAACACGTTGATCGTGTGTCCCGTGGCCCACAGCGCGAAAACGCCGCCGATGATCGCCAGCGGCTGCGCCACCATCACCATCAGCGGCTGGACAAAGGAGTTGAACTGGCTGGCCAGCACCATGTAGACCAGCATCAGCGCGGTCACGAAGGTCAGCATCATGTAGCTCGCGGTCTTCTGGAATTCCTCGGCGCGGCCCGCGAGCTGCACCTCGTAGCCGGTCGGCATCATCGCGCGCGCGATCTCGAGCACGCGCGGACCGGCCACACCCTCGGGGATCGCCGGCGCGGTGTAGAAGTTCGCGGCGTATTGCAGGTCGTAGCGCGCGATCACCGCGGGACCCACGACACGGCGCAGGCTCGCGACGCTGTCCAGGCGCAGCATCTCGCCCGAAGCGGTGCGCAGCCAGATGCGCGAGAGATCCTCGGCGCGCGCCAGTTCGCCCTCGGCAGCCTTGAGGCGGATGGGGTAGCGCTCGCCGTCGCCCGGCACGTCGTTGTAGTCCGCCACCTCCCACCCGCCCGCGAGCACGCCGAGCGCCATGGCGACATCGCCGCCCGCCAGCCCGGCGGCGGCCAGCTGGTCGCGGTCCACCGCGAGCTCGAGCTGTGGCAGCGC
>JAKJFB010000792.1 GCA_022705125.1 Pseudomonadota bacterium | reverse complement strand
GCCGCATCATGAGCCCCTGGGCCGTCAAGCGCCTCGAGGAATACGGCGGCGACATCCGCAAGTTCCGTGTGGTCAAGCGCTACCCCTCGGTGCTGCGCCAGGTTGCGGTGGCCAAGACCGAGCCGGGCGACGAGAACAACCAGGACATCTCGTCGCTGGTCGGCAAGATCGACATCCGCAAGCTCGAGCAGTACTCGCAGGACGACCCCGACGCCTACAGCTACTCCGGCGGCCTGTGCCTGGCCAACCGCGGCCTGCTCGAGTTCGTCGAGATGTTCAAGGCGCCGATCAAGGTGCTGCACCCGCTGCTGACGGCCACGCAGGAAGGCAACTTCAAGGGCACCGAAGGCTTTGGCGCGATACCGTTCGACGGCATCGTGCTGGCGCACAGCAACGAGAGCGAGTGGAAGGCCTTCCGCAACAACAAGAACAACGAGGCCTTCCTCGACCGCATCTACATCGTCAAGGTGCCGTACTGCCTGCGCGTCTCGGAAGAGATCAAGATCTACGAGAAATTGCTGCGCGGCTCGTCGCTGGCCAACGCCACCTGAGCGCCGGGCACGCTGAAGATGATGAGCCAGTTCGCGGTGCTCACGCGCCTGAAGGAGCCCGAGAACTCGTCGCTGTATTCCAAGATGCAGGTCTACGACGGCGAAAGCCTGAAGGACACCGACCCGCGCGCCAAGAGCTACCAGGAGTACCGCGACTACGCCGGCGTGGACGAGGGCATGAGTGGCATCTCCACGCGCTTTGCCTTCAAGATCCTGTCCAAGGTTTTCAACTACGACAGCACCGAGGTGGCGGCCAACCCGGTGCATCTGATGTATGTGCTGGAGCGGCA
>JAKJFB010000791.1 GCA_022705125.1 Pseudomonadota bacterium | reverse complement strand
TGAATATGGCCGATCTTCTCGTTGTACATGTAGCCGAACATCTTCGGGAACCAGTAGTACCAGCCCGCGAAGATGGCGAACACGGCGCCGAGCGACAGCACGTAGTGGAAGTGCGCGACCACGTAGTAGGTGTCGTGCAGCGAGCGGTCAACGCCGGCATTGGCCAGGACCACGCCGGTGACGCCGCCGACGGTGAACAGGAAGATGAAGCCGATCGCCCACAGCATCGGCACGGTGAAGCTGATCGAGCCGCCCCACATCGTGGCGATCCACGAGAAGATCTTGATGCCCGTCGGCACCGCGATGACCATGGTGGCGGCGATGAAGTAGGCTTCGAGGTCGAGGCCCATGCCGACCGTGTACATGTGGTGCGCCCACACGATGAAGCCGACGACGCCGATCGCCACCATGGCGTAGGCCATGCCGAGGTAGCCGAACACCGGCTTCTTCGAGAAGGTCGAGACGATCTGCGAGATCATGCCGAAGCCCGGCAGAATCAGGATGTACACTTCAGGGTGACCGAAGAACCAGAACAGGTGCTGGAACAGCACCGGGTCGCCGCCGCCTTCAGCCGCGAAGAAGGTGGTGCCGAAGTTGCGGTCGGTCAGCAGCATGGTGATCGCGCCGGCGAGAACCGGCAGCGACAGCAGCAGCAGGAAGGCGGTGACCAGCACCGACCACACGAACAGCGGCATCTTGTGCAGCGTCATGCCCGGCGCGCGCATGTTGAAGATGGTGGTGATGAAGTTGATGGCGCCGAGGATCGAGCTGGCGCCGGCGATGTGGAGCGACAGGATCAGCAGATCCATCGACGGACCGCTATGGTGCGTCGGCGAGGTGGAG
>JAKJFB010000790.1:302-860 GCA_022705125.1 Pseudomonadota bacterium | reverse complement strand
ATGCCCTGCTCGACCTCGATGTCGAGACCATCGCCGAGCGTCTGTATGTCCGCCAGGCGGATCTGCCCGAAGGGGCCACGCGCATCCCGCTGAAGGAAGTGCATGTCAACAAATGCCCGGCGCTGGTGGCATGGGAGCATCTGCGCGAGGCGGACTTCGCGCGCCTCGGGATCGACCCCGGCATCGTGCAGCAACGTGCCTCGCGAATCCGCGCTGCGGGCCCCGCGCTGGCCGAGAAGCTGCGCCGGGTGTACGCCCGCGAGCGTCCCGCCGAAACCGCCGATGTGGATGCCGCGCTGTACGACGGCTTCATCGGCGATGGCGACAAGCGCCTGTGCACACAGGTGCGCGGCACCCCGCCGCACCTGCTGGCGAAGGCGCAGTACGCCTTCCGCGACGCACGCCTGCCGGAACTGCTGTTCCGCTATCGCGCGCGCAACTGGCCGGACAGCCTGCTGCCGGACGAGCGCGAACGCTGGGATGTGTACCGGCGCGAACGCCTGCAGGCCGACTGCGGACGTTCGGAACTGACGCTGGCGCAATTCAACGACGAAATCG
>JAKJFB010000790.1:0-251 GCA_022705125.1 Pseudomonadota bacterium | reverse complement strand
CCGCCTGCAGGCCTGGGGCGACGGCATCGCCAGCGGCCTGCGCTGATCGCTACACTCTTCGCTGCCTCCGGGAGCCGCCATCGTGTCGAAGAAACTCAAGTGGACGCTGTCCATCCTTGCCGCCGTGCTGCTGCTCATGCTGGCCTTCGTTGCCGCAGGCCCGTGGCTGGCGATCAACGGCATCCGCAACGTGATCGCCGCCGGCCAGTACGGCGAACTGTGGCGCTTCGTCGATTTCGAACGCCTGCGCG
>JAKJFB010000078.1 GCA_022705125.1 Pseudomonadota bacterium | reverse complement strand
TGGCTTGCGCCGCGGGTGCCGCAGCCACCGGAGCGGGTGCAACGACAGGGGCGGGGGCCGCTTGCGCGACCGGCTCGGGAGCCGCCACCGGCGCAGGCTTCGACGGTGCGATCGACTGCACCGCAGCCACCGGTACTTTCACGGGCTCGGCCGTGCGCGTGACCAGGTCCACGGGCGGCGGCGCCTCGGGGATCGAGAGGAAGCTCGGCTCCTCGCTGTTCACCAGCGCGCTGTCGTCGCGCAGGCGCATCACCTCGAAGTGCGGGGTTTCCATGTTCGGGTTCGGGATCACCATCACGTGCAGGCGGTTGCGCTGCTCGATGTCGATGATCGCGCGACGCTTCTCGTTCAACAGGTAGGTCGCGATCTCGACGGGCACGATGGTGCGGATCTGCGCACTGCGTTCCTTGCCGGCTTCCTCTTCCACCAGGCGCAGCACCGAGAGGGCGAGGGACTTGGTGTCGCGGATGGTGCCCTGGCCCGTGCAACGCGGGCAGACCACGGAGCTGGTTTCCTCCAGCGAGGGACGCAGGCGCTGGCGCGACATTTCCATCAGGCCGAAGCGCGAGATGCGCCCGACCTGCACGCGGGCACGGTCGGGCACCAGCGCGTCGCGCAGGCGGTTCTCGACTTCCTTCTGGTTGCGCGTGCTATTCATGTCGATGAAGTCGATCACGATCAGGCCGCCCATGTCGCGCAGGCGCAGCTGGCGCGCGATCTCGTCGGCCGCCTGCAGGTTCGTCTGCAGTGCGGTCTCCTCGATGTCCTGGCCCTTGGTGGCGCGCGAGGAGTTGATGTCGATCGACACCAGCGCCTCGGTCGGGTCGATCACGATCGAGCCGCCCGAGGGAAGTTTCACCTCGCGCTGGTAGGCCGTCTCGATCTGGCTCTCGATCTGGTAGCGGTTGAACAGCGGCACCGGGTCCTTGTAGAGCTTCACCCGGCTGCGGTAGTTCGGCATGACCTGCTCGATGAACTCCACGGCCTTGTCGTGGGCGTCCTGCGCGTCGATCAGTACCTCGTCGATGTCCTGGCGCAGGCAGTCGCGGATCGCGCGGATCACGACGTTGCTTTCCTGGTAGATCAGTTGCGGCGCGCGCTTCTTGCCGGCCTCGGCGATCGCGCCCCACAGGTGCAGCAGGTAGTCGAGGTCCCATTGGAGCTCTTCGGCCGAGCGGCCGACGCCGGCGGTGCGGATGATGATGCCCATGCCGTCGGGCAGGTTCAGCGCGTTCAGCGCGTCGCGCAGCTCCGTGCGCTCGTCGCCCTCGATGCGACGGCTGATGCCGCCGGCGCGCGGGTTGTTCGGCATCAGCACGAGGTAGCGACCCGCGAGGCTGATGAAGGTGGTGAGGGCAGCACCCTTGTTGCCGCGCTCTTCCTTGTCGACCTGCACCAGGACCTCGGTGCCTTCCTTGACCACGTCGCGGATGCGCGGACGGCCCTGCGACTGGTCGCCGCCGTTGCCCTGGAAGTACTCGGGAGAAATTTCCTTCAGCGGCAGGAAGCCGTGGCGGTCGGCGCCGAATTCGACGAAGGCAGCCTCGAGGCTGGGCTCGACGCGGGTAATGCGGCCTTTATAGATGTTGGCCTTGGTCGAGACGCGGTTACGGTTCTCGATGTCCAGATCATAGAGTCGCTGGCCATCGACCAGTGCGACCCGCAACTCCTCCGGCTGGGTTGCGTTGATGAGCATTCTTTTCATGGTTACCAATGTCCTGTGAGCGGGTTGCTGGGACTTTGGTACCGTCGTTACAGCACTACGGAATCAGTGGCTTGTCATGCAGAGGCTTCTTGCTTCCTCGAAGTCTGGATTGCGCATATGCGGTTCCGGGCGCTACGCCCCGCCGAATCGCCTTCGTCCCGAGCCGCCAGAAACTGCCTGGCGGCAACGGGGACGCGTCTCAGTCTTTTCCGGTCCAGCGGGCGGTGCGAATTCGCGACCCGGCCCGCACAAAAATCTCAACAAGCATCCCGTCGCTGTTCGAACGGTACCTTGCGCCTGCCGGTCTCGCCCCTGCGAAACCGGCCACACCGCGCGCGCCGGGCTATGTGATTCCTGCTCAGCGGCGCGTCGTCGGCGTGATGCATGAAACCCGTGCGGGCGCCCGGGTCGGTGCGTCCCGCGCGCCGCGTTGGTGCAGCGGTGGCGTGGACGGGTTTCCTGATCCTGGGGGCACGCTCCTGCGAGGCAGCGGGTCCAATGCGGAGCGGACTATAGCATTATCGGGTAAGTGCTTCAATTAGCTGCAAAAATGATAGACTTTCGCCATGTCAGAACTATCAGCCCGGGAACAACAGGGCGTTCGCCTGGTCGAGGTGGACGCGGAGCACGCCGGGCAACGGCTCGATAATTTCCTGCTCGCGCGGCTCAAGGGCGTGCCGCGCTCGCGCATTTACCGCATCGTGCGCAGCGGCGAGGTGCGGGTCAACAGCGGGCGCGCCAGGCCGGACCAGCGCCTGCAGGCCGGCGACAAGGTGCGGGTACCGCCGGTGCGCATGGCCGAGCGGGCCGCTGCCGAGCCCGGGGTCGGGCTGGTGCAGGCGCTCGCCACACGCATCCTTTATGAGGATGCCGCGCTGCTGGTCGTCGACAAGCCGAGCGGCCTGGCGGTGCACGGCGGCAGCGGCCTGTCGCTGGGATTGATCGAGGCGCTGCGGGCGATGCGCCCGGACTGCCGCTCGCTGGAACTGGTGCATCGGCTCGATCGCGATACCTCCGGCTGCGTGATGATCGCCAAAAAGCGCTCGATGCTGCGACACCTCCACGAGGCGCTGCGCGAGGGCACGATCACCAAGACCTATATCACCCTGGTGCAGGGGCGCTGGTCTAAGCGGCTCACGCGGGTGACGCTCGCCCTGGAGAAGAACACGGTGCACGGCGGCGAGCGGATGGTTCGCGCGGACGAGGCGGGCAAGGCCTCCGAGACCCGCTTTCGCGTGCTCGAGGTGTTGCGCGACGCCACCCTGCTCGAGGCGCAGCCCGTCACGGGGCGCACGCACCAGATTCGCGTCCACGCCCAGGTCTCGGGGCATCCCGTGGCTGGTGACGAGAAGTACGGCGAGCGGGAGTTCAACCGCCAGATGCGCGAGTTCGGGCTGCGTCGCCTGTTCCTGCATGCCGGTTCGATCGAGCTCAGCCTTCCCGATGGCCAGCCGCTGGTGGTCAGCGCGCCGCTCGACGTCGCGCTGACGAAGGTGCTGGAGACCTTGCCGCGATGAGGCGCCTGTTCGTGTTCGACTGGGACGGCACGCTGATGGACTCGGTGGGGCGCATCGTGTCCTGCCTGCGCCAGGCGGCCGACGAGCAGGGGCTGGCGGATCTGGGGGACGCGGCCTTCGGGGACGTGATCGGCCTGGGGTTGCCGCAGGCGATAGCGCAGCTCTACCCGCAGCTGGACCAGCGCCAGATCGAGCAGTTCCGCGCCACCTACGCCGCGCGTTTCGTCGCCGCCGATGGTCGTCCCTCGCAATTGTTCCCCGGTGCGCTGGAGCTGCTGGAGGCGCTGCGCGACCGCGGGCACTGGATCGCGGTGGCGACCGGCAAGAGCCGCCGCGGCCTGGATCGCGTGCTCGGCGAGCTCGGGCTCAGCGACAGCTTCCATGCCACGCGCTGTGCCGATGAGACCGCCTCGAAGCCCGATCCCCGGATGCTGCACGAGATCGTGGCGCAGCTCGGCGCCGAGCCGGAGCAGACCGTGATGATCGGGGACACCGAATATGACCTGGAGATGGCGGCACGGGCCCGGATCCGCAGTCTCGGCGTGAGCCACGGAGTGCATTCGCGGGAACGGCTGGCGCGTCACGCGCCGGCGCGGATCGTCGATTCGCTGCCGGAGATCCTCGACTGGGAGGAGCTGCGCCCGCGATGAGCGCGGGCCGCGCGCATCAATGCTGCAGTACGGCCACGCCGAAGCGCTCGAGGAACTCCACCAGGCGGATCAGCGGCAAGCCCTCGAGCACGGTCGGATCGTCGAGCTCGAGCGAACGGAACAGCGCGATGCCGAGCCCTTCGACCTTGAAACTCCCGGCGCAGTCCAGGGGCTGTTCGCGCCGCACGTAATCGCGGATTGCCACATCGCTCAGCTCGCGCAGGCGCACGGTGCAGGTCTCGACGCCGCTCAGCAGGCGTCCCGATGGCGCGTCGAGCACGCACAGCCCGGTCAGAAAACGCACTTCCCGCCCCGAGATGCCGCGCAGCTGCTGCTGCGCACGCTCCACCGTGCCGGGCTTGCCGAGCAGCCTGCCGTCGGTCGCGCCGACCTGGTCCGAGGCAATGACGAGTGCATCCGGAGCGCGCAGCGCCACGGCGCGCGCCTTCGCCTCGCTCAGGCGCAGCACCAGGGTCTCGGGTGGCTCGCCGCTGGCCGGGGTCTCGTCGATGTCGGGGGAGAGGCACTCGAAATCGAGCCCGAGCCGCTGCAGCAGGCGCTTGCGATAGGGGGAACCGGAGCCGAGGACGATGCGTTGCATGATGGCGCGGGGCAAGTGTTGGTGTGGCCCGAACTTTGCAGAAAAATACGGTATTTTCAAGCATTTATTTTTTGACAGTGCCGGATGCCGGCCCTATGATTGCGCGCCTATGCCGACACCCCGGGTTCCCAGACAGGCTGATTTCCGCAAGCTGGCGGTATTTGGCGGCCAGATCGAGGGTACGATCGCGCTCGACGATTTGCCGCGCATCAGGGCCGAATCGATGGAGTCGGGCTCGGGCGCGGAGGCAACACTGCAATTGCAGTTTCGCATCGACGACGAGCGTTACAAGGTCATCGAAGGGCGGGTGCAGGCGAGCCTGAGCCTGCAGTGTCAGCGTTGCCTGGGTCCGATGACGCTGCCGGTGGACGCCCAGGTGCACCTGGCGATGGTCTGGAGTGAAGAAGAGATTCCGTCGTTGCCGCAGCGCTTCGAGGGAATCGTGGTAGGGGAAGGCCTGAGCGACCTCTACGAACTGGTGGAAGAAGAGTTGCTGCTGGCGATTCCGCTGGCGCCGCGCCACCCCGAAGGGGAATGCGCGTTGCGTCAAACGGTCGAGAGCGACGAAGTCGCGGACGACGACGAGCGGGAAAACCCGTTCGCCGTGCTCGCGAAGATCAAGGGGAGTTCATCCTGAGGCCCGACGGGCGCGGGGC
The DNA here is from genome assembly GCA_022705125.1 of Pseudomonadota bacterium. Next base: position 4,805 of record JAKJFB010000078.1, on the reverse strand, counting down.
GGGCATTCGATTTCAGTGAAGCACCCGTTGGGTGCGTGTTCAAAGTAGTGAGGAGTCAGTCATGGCAGTTGGTCAGGCAAGAACCACCCGTTCCCGTCGCGGCATGCGTCGCGCCCACGATGCGCTGCGCGGCGCGGCATTGTCGACCGATGCCACTTCCGGTGAAGTGCATCGTCGCCACCACGTGACCCCGGACGGTTTCTACCGGGGCAAGAAAGTGGTGGAGAGCAAGGACGACTGAGGCGCAGCCTGCACCTCGATCGACGGCGAGCGACCGGCCACGGTGCTCGCCGTTTTCTTTTGTGCAACCGCATGAATGGAGGCTGCGATGGCGGGGTTGTTCGCTTGTGTCTTTCCGGGGCAGGGGTCCCAGCGCGTCGGCATGCTGTCGGCGATTGCCGAAGCGGAGCCGCTTGTCCGTGAAACCTTTGCCGAGGCCTCCGAGGTCCTCGGCTATGACCTGTGGAACCTGGCGCAGTCCGGACCGCAGGAAGCCCTCAACCTCACCGAGCGCACCCAGCCGCTGATCCTTTGCGCCAGCGTGGCGCTGTGGCGCGTGTGGCGCGGCCGCGGTGGCGCGATGCCCGCGTACATGGCCGGGCACAGCCTGGGCGAGTTCAGCGCGCTGGTATGCGCCGGCGCACTCGGCTTCGCCGACGCGGTGCGGCTGGTGCGCAACCGCGGTGCCTACATGCAGGAAGCCGTGCCCGTGGGGCAGGGCGCGATGGCGGCGGTGCTGGGTCTCGATGACGCGCTCATCGAGCAAGCCTGCCTCGAGGCGGCGGGGACCGAAGTCGTCGCGGCGGTCAACTTCAATTCCCCGGGCCAGGTCGTGATCGCCGGTCACGCCGGTGCCGTCGAACGCGCGATCGCGGCCTGCAAGAGCCTGGGCGCCAAGCGCGCGATGCCGCTGCCGGTGAGCGCGCCTTTCCATACGACCCTGATGAAGCCCGCAGGCGATCGCCTGGCGCAGGACATGGCGACGATATCCCTCGCCATTCCGGCCGTGCCGGTGATCCACAACGTGCACGCGCGTCCGGAGAGCGATGCCGGGAAGATTCGCGCCCTGCTGGTGCAGCAGATCGCCAGTCCCGTGCAGTGGGTGGCTTCGGTGCGCTTCATGGCCGATGCCGGCGTGCAGCATGTTGTGGAGGTCGGTCCCGGCAAGGTGCTCGGCGGCCTGTGCAAGCGGATCGACGCCGCGCTGGAATGCTTCTACAGCGAGGAGCCGCAGGATCTCGACAAGGCGCTGGCGGCGGCCGGCGCCCCCAACTGATATCGGGAGTGAATGACATGCAACGAGTCTGTCTGGTTACCGGCGCGAGCCGCGGCATCGGGGCGGCGATCGCCGATGCGTTGGGAGTAGCCGGCGCCACCGTGGTGGGCACGGCGACCACGGAAGCGGGTGCTGCCGCGATCTCCGGGCGCTTTGCGGCCAACGGCATCGTCGGCACCGGCATGGCGCTCGACGTCGGCTCCGCAACCGCGGTCGATGAACTCATCGCGCGCGTGACGGAGCAGTTCGGCGCCCCGCTGGTGCTGGTCAACAACGCGGGCATCACGCAGGACAACATCGTGCTGCGGATGAAGGACGAGGAATGGGCCCGGGTCATCGACACCAACCTCAACTCGATCTTCCGCCTGAGCAAGGCGGTGCTGCGCGGGATGACCAAGGCGCGCTGGGGGCGCATCGTGAACATCAGTTCGGTGGTCGGCTCGATGGGTAACGCCGGACAGGCGAACTACGCGGCCAGCAAGGCCGGGATGGAAGGCTTCGCGCGCGCACTGGCGCGCGAGATCGGTTCGCGTGCGATCACCGTGAACTGCGTCGCCCCCGGCTTCATCGACACCGACATGACGCGCGAGCTGCCCGAGGCGCAGCGACAGAAGCTGCTCGAGCAGATCCCGGCCGGGCGCTTGGGCGAGGCCAGCGAGATCGCCGCCGTGGTGGCCTTCCTGGTCTCGGATGCGGCGGCCTATATCACCGGCGAGACGATTCACGTGAATGGCGGCATGTACATGCGCTGAAACATTTCCCCTTTTGTCAATATTGCATGTAACGGCGCGATTCGGGGTAGAATCGCGCCGCGTCAACGAGCCATTGCGGGAATGGGGATTTCCGTGGCCAACGGCACACTCAACCACTCACAGGAGCAACAGATCAAAATGAGCAGCATCGAAGAACGCGTCAAGAAAATCGTCGCGGAGCAGCTCGGAGTCAAGGAAGAGGACATCCAGAATTCTGCTTCCTTCGTGGAAGATCTCGGCGCCGATTCTCTGGACACCGTCGAACTGGTGATGGCGCTCGAAGAGGAATTCGAAACCGAAATTCCCGACGAGGATGCGGAGAACATCACCACGGTGCAGCACGCCATCGATTACGTCGAATCACACCTCTGATTCGGTCCCGCCGGGAGGTCGCGATGGCTGCGTTGCGGCCCGCGTCCTCCCACAGTGCTTGCCAGGCAAGCTGACCCATCGGCGAGCGGCAGCCGCGCAGGCCCGCCGTAGAGGGGTCGTGATAGACTTTGGACGCCGCGGCGCTGACTGCGTTTCGTCGCGGGCATCCCGATCCTACAAGGCATCTCGCAGACGGAGTCCTCGGCGATGAAACGACGGGTGGTCGTTACTGGCATGGGGGTCGTTACCCCGCTCGGCAACACGGTATCCGAAACCTGGGACGGCATCGTCAACGGGCGCAGCGGGATCCGGCCTATCGAGCAATTCGACGTATCCGCTTACGGCACGCGCTTCGGCGGCTCGATCCGGGGCTTCGACGCCAACGCCTTCCTGCCGCCTAAGGAAGTCCGCAAGTTCGACGATTTCATCCTTTATGGACTCGGCGCGGCCGTGCAGGCCATGGAGGATGCCGGTCTCGTGGTCGAGGAATCCTTCGCGCCCCGCGTCGGGGCCGCCATCGGTTCGGGCATCGGCGGCATCGCCTCGATCGAGAAGAGCCACCAGATCGTGCTCGATTCGGGTCCGCGGCGCGTATCGCCATTCTTCGTCCCGGGCTCGATCACCAACATGATCGCCGGCTACCTGTCGATCCGCTACGGGTTCTCGGGCCGAACCTCGCGATCACCACGGCCTGCACCACCGGCACCCACAACATCGGGCTGGGGGCGCGGCTGATCGCGTGGGGCGAGGTCGATGCGATGATCGTCGGCGGCTCCGAGATGGCCACCACGCCGGTGGGACTCGGCGGCTTCTCGGCCTCGCGCGCCCTGTCGACTCGCAACGATGCGCCCGAAGCGGCGAGCCGGCCGTGGGATCGTGATCGCGACGGTTTCGTGCTGAGCGACGGCGCCGGCGTGCTGGTGCTGGAGGAGCTCGAGTTCGCGCGCCGTCGCGGTGCGCGCATCTACGCCGAGCTCATCGGCTTCGGCATGAGCGGCGACGCCTACCACATGACCTTGCCTCCGGAAGACGGGCGCGGCGCTGCGGCGGCCATGCACAACGCCATCCGCGATGCCGGGGTGACGCCGCAGGAAATCGATTACATCAATGCCCACGGCACCTCGACGCCCGCGGGCGATCTCGCCGAGAGTCGTGCGGTGCAGCGCGTGCTGGGCGACGCGGCGGACCGCGTCGCGATCAGTTCGACCAAGTCCATGATCGGTCACCTGCTCGGCGCTGCTGGCGCGGTGGAGGCGGTGTTCAGCATCCTGGCGATCCGCGACGGGGTGGCGCCGCCGACGATCAACCTCGACAATCCCGAGGAGGGCTGCACGCTCAACTACGTGCCCCACGTCGCCCAGCAGCGGAAAATAGACATCGCGCTGTCGAACTCCTTCGGTTTCGGCGGGACCAACGGCTCCCTGGTCTTTCGCAGGATATGATCGCTGCATCATGAATCAGCTCGTGCCGCTGCCGCGGGTCTGGGTCAACGCGACGGAAACGAACCTGGTCCCGGCCGAGGACCGCGGCCTGGCCTTTGGCGACGGCCTGTTCGAGACGATGCGCCTGCATGGCGCGCGCGTGCCGCTGCTGGAGCGACACCTGCAGCGGCTGCAGCACGGAGCGCTGCGCCTGCGCATCGCGCTGGACATCGACGAATTGCGCGCGGAGATATCCCGTTTCCTGTCCTCGTCCGGCACCGATGAGGGAATCCTCAAGCTGATCGTGACGCGCGGCGACGGGGGGCGAGGCTATCGCGTCGATGCTGGCAACGAGTCACGTCGCATCCTGATGCAGCGCCCGTTGGCCCGGCATCCCGCGCAATGGTGGTCGGAGGGCGTCAGCATCCGTCATTGCGACACGCGGCTCGGGAGCAACCCGGCGCTGGCCGGCATGAAGCATCTGAATCGCCTGGAGCAGGTGCTCGCCCGCCTGGAGTGGGACGATGCGCAGATCGCCGAGGGACTGATGTGCGACCAGAAGGGGCGCATCGTCGAGGGCGTCTCCACCAACCTGTTCCTCGTCAGCGGCGGGCGGCTGCTGACGCCGGTGATCGATAACTGCGGTGTTGCCGGGGTGATGCGGGGTTTCATCCTCGACGTCGTGGCACCCGAACTCGCGCTGCATACCGAGCAGGTCCATTGCGAGCGCGCACTGCTGGGCGCGGCGCAGGAAGTGTTCCTGTGCAACGCGGTAATCGGCGTCTGGCCGGTGCGCCAGCTCGGGACCAAGCGCTGGCCGCTGGGGCCGGTGACACGCAGGGTGCAGGCGCATGTGGCGCAGTTCCTTGCGTCCTGAGCGCGTGCTGCGCGCGGTCGAACTGGGCCTCGCGGCTTGCCTGCTGATCGTCCTGGTGGCCTGGGGCACGTTCACTCGCTGGCTGGACCAACCGCTCGCGCTGGACG
>JAKJFB010000789.1:566-871 GCA_022705125.1 Pseudomonadota bacterium | reverse complement strand
AGCAGATCGGCTTCGCGCAGGAGATCGACCATCTCCCCGGTGTGGAGCGAGAGCCGCTCGCCGTCGTCGGCGAGCCGCGCGCTCTGCTCGAGCAGCCGCTCGAGCGCCTCGCGGGCGAACGGGCGAAGCTGCTCGTCGCGAATCAGCTTGGCGAGCAGCCGCGTGTAGAGCAGCTCGTTCTCCTCCGTCCGCGGCAGCGACTCCTCGAAGTCGGCCGCCACCTTGAAGAGCCGGTGGAAGTCGAGGTCGTGGCGGGTGAGCAGGTAGTAGAGCAGGCGATCGCCCACGAGGACGATCTTCACGTC
>JAKJFB010000789.1:0-527 GCA_022705125.1 Pseudomonadota bacterium | reverse complement strand
GGCGGCCAGCCCGAGCGCCTCGGCGGCCGACTCCAGCCGCAGCCGGTGCGTCTCGATCGCCCGCTTCAGCGCGTCCCAGCCGTACGGCTGCCGGAGCAACCGCAGGGCGTCGAGCACCAGGAAGCCGCCGTTGGCGCGGTGCAGCGCGCCGGCCCGGATGAGCGTGAAGTCGGTGACCAGGTTGCCCATCTGCGCCTGGTGCTCGATCCGCCCGACGAGGTTGGCGAAGGTCGGGTTCTCCTCCCAGATCACCGGGGCGCCCTCGGTCTCCTGGTTGTCCACCAGCAGGTTGACGAGGTAGCGCTTCGTCGCGGGCCGGCTCTCGCCGGCGGACGGGCTCTTCTGGCCCTCGCCGCCCTCCTCGACACCCAGGAACGCCTTGACGTGGGTCTCGATGTCGGCCTGTACCGCTTCGAGGTGGGCGCGCACGTTGGGCAGGTCCGGGTAGCGCGCCTTCAGCTCGTCGATCAGCGGCTCGACGGTGAAGCGCGTGACCTCCCGGCGCAGCTCCTGCAGCTTGCCGCGCC
>JAKJFB010000788.1:264-887 GCA_022705125.1 Pseudomonadota bacterium | reverse complement strand
GAGCGAGGCCCAGAGCGTGTCGAACTACCGCAACGCGATGAAGGCCCTCATCGACGAGGAGATCCTGAAGGCCGCGGAACGGAAAGAGAAGAAGGAAACGAGGACCTTCTATGCCCTCACGGAAAACAAGAGCCTCATCGAGGGGGTGAGGCAGAGGATCTTCCGGTTCCTGTAAGAGAGGCATGAGGCGAAGGGCATAAGGCAGAAACAGATGGCCCGATTCAGCGCAGCTGAATCGGGCCATCCTGTTCGCCCAGGGCCTGTTGCCTTACGCCTTATGCCCGCTTGATGCTGTACAGCGCCCTGCGGCCCGGGTAGACCGCCGCCGTGGCGAGTTCCTCCTCGATGCGCAGCAGGCGGTGTCCTCCGTCTCGCCCGAGCGGTGGGAGACGACGGTCGTGTAGCCCGCCGTCCTGGCCATCTCGATCGTCTCGAGGGTCTCCGACAGGGATCCGATCTGGTTGAGCTTGATCAGGATCGAGTTGGCGATGCCCCGCCGGATGCCTTTCTCGAGAATCTTCTTGTTCGTCACGAAGATGTCGTCGCCGACGATCTGGATCTTCTCCCCGAGTTGCTCCGTCATCAGCTTCCAGCCGTCCCAGTCGCCCTCGGCCAGTCCGTCC
>JAKJFB010000788.1:0-236 GCA_022705125.1 Pseudomonadota bacterium | reverse complement strand
AGGCCCGCGTAGAATGCCACCATCTCCCCGGCGTCCTTCAGGGGATTCTTCTCGGCCGCCAGATTGTACCGGCCCTTGCGGTAGAAGGAGCTTGCCGCGCAATCCAGGGCGATGCAGACGTTGCCGCCCGGGTCGTATCCGGCCTTCCTGATCGCATCGACGATGACGACAAGGGCTTCCTCGTTGGACTTCAGGCTGGGGGCGAAGCCGCCTTCGTCGCCAACGGAGGTGTTGTA
>JAKJFB010000787.1 GCA_022705125.1 Pseudomonadota bacterium | reverse complement strand
AAGATACATCACGACCATGCGGTTGCTGATGTGCCGCACCATGCTTAAATCGTGGGCGACAAAGATGTAAGTAAGACCCAAGCGGTTCTGCAACTCTTCCAAGAGGTTAACTACCTGCGCTTGAATGCTGACATCCAGCGAGGAAATTGGCTCATCGCAAATCACCAGGTCCGGGTTTAACGCTAAAGCGCGCGCGATGCCAATGCGCTGCCGCTGACCGCCCGAGAATTCATGCGGATAACGGTTCACGAAATCGGGGTTCAAACCGACCAAATCCAGCAGTTCCTGCACGCGTTCCTGCTTTTCTTTCTGGCCCAGTTTGGTGTGAACATCCAGGGGCGCGGCAATGATCGCGCCAACAGTCATGCGCGGGTTGAGCGAGGCGTAGGGATCCTGGAAGATCATCTGCATACGGCTGCGCATTTTCCGCAGGTCATTTTCTTGCAGGCTTGCCAGATCCACGCCGTCAAAAAGCACTTGCCCAGAAGTCGGGCGGTAAAGTTGCAGAATAGTCCGCGCGACTGTTGTCTTACCACAGCCCGTCTCGCCTACCAACCCCAAGGTTTCGCCTTCCCGGACGTCAAAACTGACATCGTCCACGGCTTTGATATAACGCCGCTGGTTGCTGAAGAACTGCCGGGAAACGGGGAAATACTTCTTCAGATTCTTTACCTGAAGCAGCGTTTTCTGTTCAGCGCTCACTGCGCACCTCCGACAGTTTTTCGTAATTTTTCGGCGTCAATTTCTTGCCAACGCCAGCATGCCACCATATGACCGGAACTGCCGGCTTCTTCTAACACCGGCCTTTCCAACCTGCAGCGTTCCACCCGGAACGCGCAGCGCGCGAAGAATGGGCAGCCCTTGGGAAGACCAATCAGGTCCGGCGGCAAACCCGGAATGGA
>JAKJFB010000786.1 GCA_022705125.1 Pseudomonadota bacterium | reverse complement strand
ACACGCGCGAGGCCATCGAGTGGGGGGTGACCGGCGCGAGCCTGCGCGCCACCGGCCTCGACTACGACCTGCGCAAGGCGCGGCCCTATTCCGGCTACGAGAACTTCGACTTCGAGGTGCCGCTGGCGCACAACGGCGACGCCTACGACCGCGCGATGGTGCGCCTCGAGGAGATGCGCCAGAGTATCCGCATCATCCGCCAGTGCCTGGAGAACATGCCCTCAGGCCCGTACAAGGCCGACCACCCGCTGACCACGCCGCCGCCGAAGGAGCGCACGCTGCAGCACATCGAGACGCTGATCAACCATTTCGTGAGCGTATCGTGGGGACCGGTGATGCCGGCCGGTGAGGCCTGCCAGATGATCGAGGCCACCAAGGGCATCAACAGCTACTACCTGACCTCGGATGCCGGCACCATGAGCTACCGCACGCGCATCCGCACCCCGAGCTTCGCGCACCTGCAGCAGATCCCCTCGGTGATCCGCGGCAGCCTGATCGCGGATCTCATCGCGTACCTCGCAAGCATTGACTTCGTGATGGCAGATGTCGACAGATAACGCACCCCAGATGATCGCGAGCAGCGCCCCGGATTTCCGCCTGTCGGAAGCCGAGCTGGCGGAAATCCATCACGAGATGGGCCACTACGAGGACCCGCGCGCAGCCTCGATCGAGGCGCTGAAGGCGGTGCAGAAGCACCGCGGCTGGGTGCCCGACGCGGCCATCGACGCCGTCGCCGCGGTGATCGGCATCCCGGCCTCCGACGTCGAGGGCGTGGCGACCTTCTACAACATGATCTTCCGCCGTCCGGTCGGACGGCACGTGATCAAGGTCTGCGACAGCATCTCCTGCTTCCTGACCGGCTACGACGCGCTCAGGGATGCGCTGATGGCGCACACCGGTCTCGGCT
>JAKJFB010000785.1:671-907 GCA_022705125.1 Pseudomonadota bacterium | reverse complement strand
GCGGATAGCTGTGCAGCAACGAGGTCGGGATCGAGAGGTGGTTGACGATGTAGAGCATCGCCACGGTGAGGATCGTCGCGATGTAGAACCAGAGGGCGACGTAGAGCGTGGGCTCGTTGCGCTTGGCCAGCGTCCAGAAGAAGTTGGCCGCGAAGACGACCCAGATGAGGGTGACGGCGATGTTGATGGGCCAGATGAGCTCGGCGTACTCCTTGCCCTGCGTGAAGCCGAGCGGC
>JAKJFB010000785.1:397-647 GCA_022705125.1 Pseudomonadota bacterium | reverse complement strand
AGAAATGCAGCTTCGAGAGGAAGTCGGAGGCCGTGCGACATTTGCAGAGGCGCTGCGTGGAATGGTAGATGCCGGCGAACATCATGTTGCCCACGAACGCGAAGATCACGGCGTTGGTGTGCAGCGGACGGAGACGGCCGAAGCTGAGGTACTGGAGGCCCTCGCTCTGGATCGCGCCGAAGGTGATCCACTCGAGGAACTTCCCGTTCATCTGCCAGAAGTTCAGCTGCGAGGCGGCGAGAGCGCCCAC
>JAKJFB010000785.1:0-360 GCA_022705125.1 Pseudomonadota bacterium | reverse complement strand
AAAATGGAGGCGATCATGAACCAGCGGACGGAGCGATCGTCGTAGACGATGATGGTCTTGGCGCCGGGGCGGGCGGAGGCGGACGGAGCTACGCTCATGGGCGACGAGGAGGCGGTTGCGGGTTGGCCGGAGGGGTGGAGGGAGTCGGCTGGGCGTGTTGCGAAGCACTCCCCGTCGCGGGCGGCGCGTCGTCCTCGAGAGGAAGCAACGCCGTACGCTCGGGGGAACCGAAGTGAAAACGCCGGTGTTCCTTCACGAAGAGCACGAGGAAGACAAGCGCCAGCAACAGGCTCAGGATGACCGTGATCCAGAGGACCGGCATGGAGTGAGTGATGAGGGTGGTGGGCAGCGACGCCGTGG
>JAKJFB010000784.1 GCA_022705125.1 Pseudomonadota bacterium | reverse complement strand
GAAAGCGAGGATCCCCGGCAGGTCGTCGCCGATCTCGCGCGAGGCGCCCATCATCAGTCCGATCCGCATGGCATGTGCTCCTGTGGGTGTTTGCGCGCTCAGAACGCGTAGCTGGCCGAGAGGTTCAGGTACTGCGCCTCGGCCTCGTTGTCGGCGTAGCGGTACGACAGCCCGAGGCGCAGGCCGCTGCGCCAGCCGGCACCCACGCCGAGCACGGCACGCAGGCCCGCGTCGTCGATGTCGTAACCCGGCATGCGAAACCACACACCATCGGCCACGCGCTTCACGACGGCACGCACCTCGTCGCTGCGATCCTCGAATTCCTCGACCCACGCCACGTCCCCGTGCAACTCGAGGTCTGCCGCGCCGAGGCGCAGCGGGTAGCTCGCGAAAACGCCGGCGCTGCCCGTGACGGAGTCTCGCTCCAGATCGCCGAAGGCCATCGCGGTACTGTTCACGGACTTCTCCCCGTAGCCGTCGACCTCGATGTCGAGGTAATCGGCCGCGAGGAACGGGCCGAAGCGCCACACCGACTCCTCGCCCATCATGTTCACGCCGATCGTGCCCGAAATGCCCAGCACGTCGGCCCGGGTGTCACCGGATTCACGGCGCAACTGCCAGGTGCCCACCTCGAACACGCGCTCGATATCGTCGAGATCCGTCTTGCCGGCGCTCAGCGCCACGTCCGCGAACCAGCCCTCGCGGCGATAGCCCGCGAACAGCGAGCCCATCAGCCCCGAGCTTTCGAAGCTGCTGGCGTCGATATCGGCATCGCCCTGCTGCGAGCCGAGTGCGCCGCCGGCGAACCAGCCGCCGCCGAGGCCTAGGCTGCCGCCGATCGTGAGGTCTGCAGCATCCGAGTTCGCCTCGGGCGTGGCGCGGGTGTCCGCCATGTCGAGGCGGCGCCCCTGCA
>JAKJFB010000783.1 GCA_022705125.1 Pseudomonadota bacterium | reverse complement strand
CCTGCTCCGACACGCCCTATTCTCCGATGGCGCCAACGAATTTGCAATGATTATTTGGAGTTGTCGGCGCAAGACAGCCGTGTGCATTCGATGACGGCGTGCCTCAACGATCGTTTCGCTTTCCGTTCTTCCCGACTTTCCATCTTCCTAGGTGCCGCTTTTCCCGAGCGCCTCGTCGAGCGCCTCGTTGGCAAGCCGGTCGGCCAGCACGTTTTCGCTGCGGCGGACATGCTCCACGCGCCATGTGTCGAACCGTGAAAGCAGGGCCCGCGCGTCTGCCATGAGGGGCTGAAGGTCGGGCTTCTTGACGCGATAGATTCCCTGCAGCTGGCGCACGAGGAGCTCGGAGTCCATGAAGACGGAGATCGAGCGGCAGCCCTGCTTGAGGGCTTCCTCGAGCCCCAGGAGCAGGGCGCGATACTCGGCGATGTTGTTGGTGCAGTGGCCCAGAAACTTCTTTGCCCGGGCGATCTCCCGTCCGTCGACGGACAGGAGGACGGCGCCGGCCCCCCCGAAGCCGGGATTGCCGCGGCAGGCCCCGTCGGTGAAGAGAAGGAGGGTCTTATTCTCCATTGGCGCCTTCTTCCCAATACAGGATCCGGTTGCAGTTCGGGCAGCACAGGATCTGCTCAGAACGTTGAAGCTCGTTGTAGAGCTGAGGCGGGATGTTCATGTTGCAGCCGCTGCAGATCCCCTTTCGTGCGGCCACAATGGCGATTCCGTTCCGCCGGACCTTGATCATTTCGTACCGGCGGCGCAGGCTGGGCTCCAGATTCCCGATGAGGGCGTCGAACCGCGCCTTTTGCTCCTGCAGGGCCCCGTCGAGGGAGGCCATGTCTTCGTCGATTTTTTTCCGCTCCGCCTCGAACGTCGCGCGGACCTGCTCGAATTCCCTCTCGTGGACCCTGAGGGCCCCCCG
>JAKJFB010000782.1:610-927 GCA_022705125.1 Pseudomonadota bacterium | reverse complement strand
GTGCGCCTACCTGGTGGGGCAGTTGAGCGACATCGCCGTGTTCGGTTTCTTCAAGCGCCTGACGGGCCAGCGCTTCGTGTGGCTGCGCGCCACCGGCAGCACGGTGATCTCGCAGTTCATCGACTCGTTCGTCGTGAGCTACCTGGCCTTCTCCCTGGGGCGGCAAATCGTCGCCGACCCGGCCTTGCCGCCGGCGCCGTTGTCCGCGATTCCCGCGATCGCCGTCACCGGCTACCTGCTGAAGTTCGCGATCGCGATCGCGATCACGCCGCTGATCTACGCCGGTCGCATGGTCATGCACCGCTGGTTCGGGCTGA
>JAKJFB010000782.1:332-588 GCA_022705125.1 Pseudomonadota bacterium | reverse complement strand
GGCATTCACGCCGACAGCGGCCGGGTTCGGATGTCGCCATGAATGGCGACCTAGGGATGCCTGGCCGGGTTTCGATGTCGCCATGAATGGCGACCTGCGGGTGCCATCCGTGGGTCCGCGTTCATGCGGACATTGTCCGGCTGAAGCCGGACCCACGGAATCCGGATACCCGGTGTCAGGCTGAACCCGGACTCGCCGCGTCGGCGCGTTCGCGCGCGATGGCGCGGTGGCCGATGTCGTGGCGGTAGAAACCACC
>JAKJFB010000782.1:0-255 GCA_022705125.1 Pseudomonadota bacterium | reverse complement strand
GCCCGCCGTTGGTGACCACGGCATCGTCGTAGCGCAGCAGCGTGCCGGCATGGAACACGTGGCTGTCCGCGGCCGCGTGTTCGGGCAGCCCCTCGATCACGTCGCCCTTGCGGTAGCTGTCCGGGTAGCCACCGGCGGCCATCACGACGCCGAGCGCCGCGCGCGGATCCCACTCGGCGCTGATCGCGTCGAGTTGCCCGTCGATGGCGGCGTCGCACAGCGCCGTGATGTCGGACTTCAGGCGCATCATGATCG
>JAKJFB010000781.1 GCA_022705125.1 Pseudomonadota bacterium | reverse complement strand
CCTCTACGAGGTGGGCATGAACCACTTCTTCCGGGGCAAGGACCACCCCGGTGGTGGCGACCACATCTTCTTCCAGGGCCATGCCTCCCCCGGCATGTATGCCCGGGCCTTCCTCGAGGGCCGGATCAGCAGCGATCGCCTCGACGGCTTCCGCCAGGAGCACAGCCACCTCGTCGACGGCAAGCCGTTCGGGCTGCCCTCCTACCCGCACCCACGCCTGATGTCGGACTCAAGGACACCAGCCAGCAGCACACGTGGGCGTTCCTCGGCGACGGGGAGATGGACGAGGTCGAGTCGCGCGGCGCGCTGCAGTGGGCTGCGGGCGAAGAACTCGACAACCTCACCTTCGTCGTCAACTGCAACCTGCAGCGCCTCGACGGTCCGGTGCGCGGCAACGGCAAGATCATCCAGGAGCTCGAGGCCTACTTCCGCGGTGCCGGCTGGAACGTCATCAAGGTCGTCTGGGGCCGCTGCTGGCCGCCGATGGCGACGGCGCCCTGGTCCACCTCATGAATGCCACGTCCGACGGGGACTACCAGACCTTCCGCGCCAATGACGGCAAGTACGTTCGCGACTTCTTCTTCGCGCGCGACCCGCGCACGCGGCGCATGGTGGAGAACTGGTCCGACGAGGACGTCTGGTGGAAGCTCAAGCGCGGCGGTCACGACTACCACAAGGTCTACGCGGCCTACCGCGCGGCCACCGAGCACAAGGGCCAGCCGACGGTGATCCTGGCGAAGACCGTCAAGGGGTGGACGCTGGGCTCCCACTTCGAGTCCCGTAACTCGACCCACCAGATGAAGAAGCTGACCCTCGACGACCTCAAGGCCTTCCGGGACACGATCCACATCCCGATCACCGACGCGCAGCTCGAGGAGAACCCCTACCAGCCGCCGTACTACAACCCCGGCCCGCAGGACGAGACCAT
>JAKJFB010000780.1 GCA_022705125.1 Pseudomonadota bacterium | reverse complement strand
GGATCCGCGGCCGCTGCGACACCCAGGTGCGCAGCTGCTCGCGTGCGTCGGGCTTGAGCCAGCGGCCGTCGTCGACCATGCCCTTGCGCAGCCTGCGCGGCAGCATCGAACGCAACTTCGCACCGGCGACCGCGGCTTCCTCGCGCAACGCGGGCTTGAGCACGTTGCGCTGGTAGTCGGTCATCGCCTGGAAGCGGTGCGCGACCAGCGCCTTCAGCGTTTCCGCATCGGGCACGTGGATGTTCGGGCGCAGGTTCAGGCTGGGCGCGACGCGCAGCACCTTGGCCAGCTTCACCGCTTCGAACAGCTTGATCACGGCCCAGCCGATGTCGAACTCGAAGCGGCGCAGCGCGAACTTGGCCGACGACGGGAACGCGTGGTGGTTGTTGTGCAGTTCCTCGCCGCCGATGAGGATGCCCCACGGCGAGATGTTGGTCGACGCGTCCGGTGCCTCGAAGTTGCGATAGCCCCACCAGTGGCCGAGGCCGTTGATCACGCCCGCGGCCCAGAACGGGATCCACGCCATCTGCACCGCCCAGATCGCCACGCCCCACGCGCCGAACAGCACGAAGTTGATCAGCAGCATCGCGATCGGGCCGAGGTTGGCGTGCGGCGTGTAGAGATGGCGTTCGATCCAGTCGTCCGGGCTGCCCTTGCCGTACTGCTCGATCGAGGCGCGGTCGTTGCGCGCCTCGCGGTACAGCTCGGCGCCCTCGCGCAACACCTTGCCGATGCCGCGGGTCTGCGGGCTGTGCGGATCCTGTTCCGTTTCCACCCTGGCGTGGTGCTTGCGGTGGATGGCCACCCACTCGCGGGTGATCATCGAGGTGGTCAGCCAGCTCCAGAAGCGGAAGAAGTGGGCGATGACCGGATGGAAGTCGACGCCGCGGTGCGCCTGGCTGCGATGCAGGTACAGGGTGACCGTGAAGATGGTGATCTGGGTGACCA
>JAKJFB010000077.1 GCA_022705125.1 Pseudomonadota bacterium | reverse complement strand
CACCACGAAGGCCTTGCCGACTTCACCCTGGCGCTCGTCGGGCACGCCGATCACCGCCACCTGGGCGATGGCCGGATGGGCCGTGAGGATGCGCTCGACTTCGGCCGGATAGCAGTTGAAGCCGCCGACGATGAACATGTCCTTGATGCGGTCGGTGATGCGCAGATAGCCCGCCTCGTTCAGCACGCCGATGTCGCCGGTCTTCAGCCAGCCGTCCGGCGTGATCGCCTCTGCGGTTGCCTCGGGATCGTCGAAATAGCCCTGCATGACGTTGAAGCCGCGCACGCAGACCTCGCCGGGCTCACCCGCCGGCACCGGCTCTCCGGCGCTGTTCACGCAGATCACCTCCACGCCGGGCATCGCGCGCCCCGCGGTGGTCGCGATCAGCTCGGGCTCGTCCTCGGCGCCGGTGATCGTGACCACGCCGCAGGTCTCGGTGAGGCCATAGGCCGTCAACACGGTGCGAAAACCCAGTTCGCTGCGCATGCGCCGGATCAGGTCGACCGGAACCGCCGCCGCGCCGGTGACCGCGAGCCGGAGCGAGGACAGGTCGTAACTCTGGCGCTCGGGATGCGCGAGCAGCGACTGGTAGATCGTGGGCGGCCCGGGCAGCATGCTCACGCGCTCGAACTGGATGCGCCGCAGCACCTGATCCACGTCGAAGCTGGCCACCGGCAGGATGCGCGCGCCGCGGATGATCGCGGCCAGCCACCCGGCCTTGTAGCCGAAGGAATGGAAGAAGGGGTTGATGATCAGGTAGTTGTCGTCGGCGCCGAGCCCTACGGTGCGGCCCCAGGTGTCGAAGGAACGGATGTTCTGCGCATGCCCGGTCATCACGCCCTTGGGCTTGCCGGTGGTGCCGGAGGTGAACATCAGGTCGAGCGTGTCGTCCGGCATGACCGCCGTCTCGGCCGCCCGCACCTCGGCATCGCTCACGGCGCGGCCCGCGGCCACGAAGTCTTCCCATCCGCCCGGGCCGCCGGCGGCCTCGCCGAACAGCACGGTGCGCTCGAGCGCCGGCAGCGCGATACCTGTCAGCATTTCCGGGTAGCGGTTACCCGCGAACTCGCCGACCGTGAACAGCAGTCGCGCGCCGCTGCGCTCGAGGATGTACGCCGCCTCGGCGCCCTTCATGCGCGTGTTGAGCGGCACCAGGATCGCGCCGATGTTCTGCGCGCCAAGGGCCGCCAGGATCCATTCGTAGCGGTTGGGCGCCCAGATCGCGAAACGGTCGCCGCGACGGATACCGGCGGCGAGGAAAGCCCGGGACGCGTCGCGGGCCCGCGCCGCCAGCGTGATGAAATCCAGCGTGACCTCACCGTCACGCAGCGCGATGCGCTCACTGTGGCGCGCAGCCGCCCATGCCAGCAGCCCGGGCATGACCAGTGGCAAAGCCGTTCCGTCCGCCATTCGAGCCTCCCGCTAGAAATCGCACTTCTATTTGTAGAAATAAACGCAAATAATATTCTCCTTCCCGTCGAGACACAATAATTCGTAATGAAAGCGATGAATTTCTGCGCATTTGGATGGCATCACCAGTCGTCGGGCCGCGTTCCGGGCCAATTCGCCCCGCGAACCGGCGCTGCGCCGGGCCGGGCCGCAGCACGACGTCTATCCTGAATGAGCCTCGCGGGGCCCATACCCAGCCTTTCATCGAGCCCAGAGATGTCCGCAACCAGCGACCCGGCCCAGACCGCCTACCTCGCGCAGCGCCCGGGCGTGAACGCCCACTGGCGCCGGCGATTCGCCCTGGCGTTGCTGTGCGTCGCGGCGGGGCTCGGCCTGTCGCACTTCCTGAGCGGCTCGCTGCGCGCCGATGGCGCGCTCGCGCCACCCGAACGCTTCGTCCTGGTCTTCGCCTACCTGGGATGCATTGCCCTGCTCGCACTGCTTGCGGACCCGGGACCGCTCACGCGCAGGGCGCGCGTGCGCACGCTGCTCGACGACGCCTGGATGGCGCTGCTGATGCCGGGCGCGGGCGCCCTGGCGACGCTGGATGCAACCAAGGGCGACCTCACCGGCTACCTGCTGGTCTGCCTGCCGGTTGCGATATTCCACAGCACCGCCGCTGCGCGCGCTGTCGCCCTGCAACTATGCGCATTTGGCTGCGCCGCACCCGGCATCGTGCTGTACGGCGGGCTGGACAATGGCGCCACCGCCCTGTGGCTGTCGGTGGTCGGCGCCTGCACCGCGGTGTTCGCCTATATCGCGGTGGCGATCGAAACCGGTCGACACAACGCTTTCATCACCGCCTACGAGCTCGAACTGCGCTCGGCGGCACTGACCGAGGCCAACGCCAGACTCGAGAGCAACAACCGCAAGCTGGAGCTGCGCACCGCCGAACTGGCGCGCCTCAACGCCGACCTCGAGGAAAGCAGCGCAGCGCTGGAAACCGCCAACAAGCGCCTCGAGGAGCTCGCGGGCACCGATCCGCTGACCGGCGTGGCGAACCGCCGCCAGCTCTTCGAGGCGATCGCGCGAGAGTTCGGCCGCGCGCGACGCTACGGCAGCGAGCTCGCACTGGCGGTCATCGATCTGGACGATTTCGGGCCCATCAACAAGCGGCACGGCGTCATCGCGGGCGACGAGGTGCTCGCGGAATTCGCCGCCGCGCTGCGCGCGCAGACGCGCGCGGTCGACCTGGTGGCCCGCTACGGGGGCGAGGAGTTCGTGGTGCTCATGCCCGGTTGCGCGGCCGGCGCGGCCGCGCAGCTGCTGGAGCGCGTGCGCGCGTCCATCGCCGGAGTGCCGCTCGGCTCGCGGCGCATCACGCTCACTTTCAGTGCCGGCGTGGCGGAACTGGCCGCCGACGACACCGACCCGGTCAACGTGGTGCATCGCGCCGACGCGGCACTGCGCCGCGCCAAGGCCGGGGGCAAGAACCGCGTGGAACGCAGTTGAACGCGGCACGAGCGCCGCAGGGCGGCGACGCCGCCGTATCGTCCACGGCCATCCTCGCGCTGGCGCTTCCTTCGAGCACGATGTTCCTGTTCGCCACGCTGGTCGGCATTGCGATGATCCGCTTCGCGGCGGCGCTGGGACCCGATGCGGTAGCGGCGGTGAACGCGGGAGCGCGACTCTACAACGTGTTCATCGCGCTCGCGGCCGGCATCAACGCCGGGGCGCTGGCGCTGATCGCCAATGCCTGGGGCGCGGGCAGGCGCGACGAGGCCGAGCGCTACCTTGCGCTGTCGCTCGCCGTCGCCGCGCTGCTCGGCGCCGCCATCACGCTGCTCACCTGGCTCGGCGCCGGGCCGCTGCTCGGGCTGTTCGACCTCGACCCGGGCGCGCACACGGAATCGGTGAGCTACACCCGCTGGCTGGCGCTGTTCTACGCGCCGATCGCGCTCTACCTGGTGCTCGCCTCGGGCTTGCGCGCGGCCGGCGACGCGCGCACACCGATGCTGTTCGCCCTGCTGGTGAACGGCGTGTCGCTGGGCCTCGCGTGGCGCTGGAGCATCGCCCCGCCGTTCGGGCTGCAACCGCACGTGCGCTACATCGCGCTCGGGCTGGGACTGGGCAACGTGGCCGGTGTGGTGGCGGCGCTCGCGCTGTGGCGAGCCCGGCGCCTGGCGCTCGCCCCGGCGCGCCGCGATGCGGGCAGCCGCCAGCGCCTGAAGGCACTGTGGCAGGTGGGCTACCCGGCCGCGCTCGAGCAGGGACTGCTGCAACTGGGCATCATCGCGTTCCTGTGGGTGGTCGCGCAGTACGGCACCGCGGCATTCACGGCCTACGGCACCAGCATCAGCCTGCTGTCGCTCGCGATGGTGATCGGCTTCGGCTTCTCGGTCGCGGTGTCGGTGATGGTCGGGCAACAACTCGGCGCGGGCTCGCCCGCCAATGCGCGCCTGGTGGCACTGCGCGCGCTGCGCCTGACCATCGTGACGCTGAGCGTTCCCGGATTGATACTCGCGTGTTACGCGCATCCCGTCGCGCTGTGGCTCACCGGCGATGAGGGCATCGCCGCCCACGCGGTGCCGATCCTCTACGCGTTCACGCTCGCGTTGCCGATGCTGGCGGTGGAATTCTGCCTCGGCGGCGCGCTGCGCGGGGCCGGCGACACGCGCTTTCCGCTGCTGAACGTGCTGGCCGGCCTGATCGTGGTGCGTTTCGGCCTGGCCCTGCTTTTCTACTACCAGGGCCTCGGGGTGAACTGGATCTACGCCACGCTGATCGCCGATTACGCGGTCAAGAACGCGCTGCTGGTGTGGCGTTTCCGTTCCGGGCGCTGGATGAAACTGCTGCGCGCGGAAACGCCACTCGCTCGCCCGTAGGTCCTCATTCATGCGGACATTGTCCGGCTGAAGCCGGAACCACGAGACCCGCAGCGCACAGGAATCACAGCGCGGGCAGGGCAACCAGCGGCTGCCGGGTCGCGTCCCAGCCGCGCGCGGCCTGCTGCAGGCGCGCGATGCGCGCGGCATCGGCCGGGTGCGTGGCCAGCAACGCGGGCAGTTCACGGCCCGCCCCGTCGTAGTCCGCCAGCGCCTCGAACAGCCCCGCCGCGCCACCGGCGTGGCCGTAGTGGCCCAGCAGCGCCGCGATCGCGGCCTCGTCGGCGCGCGCTTCGGCCTGGCGCGAATACCCGAGTTGCACCAGGCGCGCGAGCTGCGGCGCCAGCGCTTCGGCATCGCCACCCAGCGCCAGCATCAGCAGCGTGAGTGCCGCACCGCCGCCGGCCGCGGCAATCGGGTCGCGCGCGCGAATGTGCGCAAGCTCGTGCGCCAGCACCATCGCCAGGGCGTTCTCGCTGGGCAGGCGCCGGTAGAGCCCGTCGGTGACGAGCACATGCCCGCCCAGCGTCGCGAAGGCGTTCGGCACCTCCTCGCGCACCAGGTGCACGTCCACCGTCATGCCCTGCGGCAGCCCCATGCCGGCGGCGAGCTCGCGCGCGAGCGCCTGCACGCGCTCCTGCGCCTGCGCGTCGGCGGCATCGGTGCCGATTCCCGGCGGCACCAGCAGCCGCCACCACGACCACGAGCAGCAAGCCGGCAAGCAGGCGCAGGAACTCCGCGGGCACGCTCTCGCGCGCCACGTTGATGCCTTCGGGAATGCGCGGGTTCTCGTATGTCACGGCGCGCGTGACGGGATCAGCGCCGTGCCATAGGCGATGAATTCCGCCGAGAACATCGCCTGCCGTCCGCCGGCGCTGTCATTCATCGACGCGGTCTCGAAGCGCACGTTGAATACCATGTCGGCCCCGAGGCCCCGCGCCTCCTCCTTCATGCGCAGCACCGCCTCGCGCCGACCGCGATCCATCAACGACTCGTAGGCCGTGAGGCGCCCGCCGACCAGGCTCTTCAGGCTCGCCGCGATACGCTTGAAATAGTCCTCCGCGATCACCACCGAGCCCACGACCAGCGTCGTGCGCGGGGGCGCCGCAAAGTCGGGGATGCGGCGCTCGCTGAACACGAGAATGTCGCCCAGCGCCTCCTCGCGCGCGACGATGTCACGGTAGTGGCGCCGCTCCGCGGCGCGCCCGAACAGCAGCCCCGCGAGCAGCAGGGCAGCGAAGACCAGCAACTGCAGCATTGCCTCCATCGTCGGCTACCCGATCACCACCGCGGTGCCGTAGGCCATCACCTCCGCGGCCCCCGAGGCGATGTTCGAGGTCGAGAAGCGCACGTTCACCACCGCGTTCGCGCCGACCGCCTCGGCCTGCTGCACCATGCGCGCCACCGCCTCCTTGCGCGACTCCACCAGCAGCTCGGTGTAGGCCTTCAGCTCGCCGCCGACGATGTTCTTCAGTCCCGCGAGGATGTCGCGCCCGGCGTGCTTGGCGCGCACCGTCGAGCCCTGCACCAGCCCGAGGTGGCGCACGATGGTCTTGCCGGGAATCGATTCGAGGTTGGTGACTTCCATGGTTTGCTTCCATCCGTTGTTTCGCTCGGGGCGCGCAGGCGGTGACGGGCGCCAATGCCCCCCCTCAGGCACTGCCGCGGGCTACAGGCAGCATAGTCGCCGCGCGCCACCCCTGCTGCCACGCCGCCACCCGGCGTGTCGAAATATTTGACAACCTGCGCGCATAAATTAAAGCCTTCGATTTCATCTTGTTGAAACTCAATATATTTTCATGATGAGCCCGATTATTGCTTTATATATCCCATGCACACACGATCGCGCCGAATCGTTCCCCTGCGACCGCCCGCCGCCGTCACGGCGCCGGCGCCAGAGCGTACTCGGGCGGACAGCGAAACGCATGCGCAGCTGCACGCGACGTTCGCCAGCTTCTACAACGCGCTGTTCGACGCGGCGTGCCTTGCCAACGACGAGCAGCGCCATGCGCGCACGATCCAGCTGCTGCGCGCCGTGAAGGCACAGGAGAACGTGATCATCGAAGGCATTTGCGCCGACATCGCGCGCGCGGGTGCGCCGGCGGAGGCGCCCGTGGCGCGCTTGCTCGAGCGCGCGCTCGCGCGGCACTGTGGCGCGCTGGCGCTGGAGCCCGGCGAGCAGGCGCTGCTGGAGACAGCCTGCGCGGAACAGCTGCTCGCGCCGGAGCAGCGCGCGCGCGCGGCGCCGGCGGCGGCCACCGATCACGACTCGGCCGCGCGCCTGGTCGCGCGCCTGCGCGCCGTCGGGCTTGAACTGGAGCCTGCGATCACCACCGATCGCGCGGACTGCGCATCGCCCTGCAGCACGGAACCGGCGCCGGCACCGGAATCGGCACCGGCGCCCACCGCGGTGGCGGAACCCCGCCGGCGGCTCACGCGGGGTGCCGTCATGACGGCACTGCTCGCCGCGGCCTTGGCCGCCGTGTCGGCGGCGTTCCACGAGCCCATCAGCAGGGCGATCCGCCCGCCGGCGAGCCGGCCCTGGCCCCCGCGACTGTCACGCCCGCTACGGAACCGGCACCGGCAGCCCCCGCGCCGGCCGGCGCACTGCCTGCGCCCGAGACACCCGTGGTCGATGCGCGAATCGGGGCCGCCACCGCACCCGAGCGGGACGAAGCGCCCGTGGCCAGCGCGCGGCTCGCAACCCAGGTGAGCTACCTGCTGCAACGCGGCGATGCCGCGCTCGCGGCCCTTCGCCTCTCGGAGCCGTTTGCCGACAGCGCCGCGGCGAACTACAGCGCCGTGCTGGCGATCGATGCGCAGAACGCCGAGGCACGACGGGGCCTGGAGCGCATCGTCACGGCTTACACCGCTCTGGCACGAAGCGCGCTGCAGCGCGGCGACACGGGGTATGCGCGGCAATTGCTGGCACGTGCACGCACGGTCGTGCCCGGATCCGTCGCATTGCAGCAACTCGAGCAGGAGATCGGGAACGCGCCCGAGGCGGGGCCGTAGGCGCTGGAAGCGCGATCAGCCGGGCGCCCAGTGCCCCGCGCGGTCGACGGCCCGCCCCTCGCGCACGAGCTTGATCAGGTGCGCCCACAACGAATACTTCGCCATCATGTGCAGCGCCGCGGGCACATCGTCGTAGGCCGACAGCACCAGTTCGTCCAGCGTGCCGCCGCCCGTCGCCGCCAGCGCGCGCACCACCTTGGCCTCGCGCTGCAGACGGTGCGCGACGATGCCGTCGATCACCGCCACCGGCCCGGACATCAGTTCGCCGTGCCCCGGCGCCAGGTGCTGCAGCGGGTACGTCTTCAGCTTTTCGAGCGAGTCGAGATAATCCTTCATGTCGCCGCCCGGCGGGATGATCACCACGGTCGAGCCGTTCATGATGTGATCGCCCGTCATCAGCATGCCCTCTTCCTCGAGCAGCACGCAGTAGTGATTCGCCGCGTGCCCGGGCGTGTGTATCGCGCGCAGCCGGAACTCGGGCGTGGCCAGCTCGGCGCCGTCGGAGAACGGCACGTCGGGCCTGAACGTCCGGTCCTGGTACAACTCGTCCTCGGGTGCGACCTGCCCCCGCAGCTCGGCGCCGGTCTCGCGCGCGAGCGCCGCCGCGGCCGGCGAATGGTCCTCGTGGGTGTGCGTGACCAGGATCCAGCGGATGCGGCCCGCTCCCTCGGCCAGGATCGCCTCGATGTGCGAGCCCTCCTCCGGCCCCGGGTCGATCACCGCGACCTGCTCGCGGCCGACCAGGTAGGTGTTGGTGCCTGGCCCCGTCATCACGCTCGGGTTTGGCGCCACGATGCGACGCACGCGCGCCGAGAGCTCGCTGGTCCTGCCGGGCTCCAGCGTGATCATGCGACGAGGTTCGCGATCGGCACCACCGGGTCGACCTCGGCGTCGTAATCCACGCCCGGGAAGCCGAAACCGAACAGGCGCAGGAACTCCTGCTGGTAGCCGGCGAAATCCGTGAGCTCGTCGATGTTGCCGGTCTCGACGCGGGGCCACAACTGCTCGACCTCGCGCTGCACCTCCGGGACGAGTTCCTTGCCGTCCATGCGCAGGCGCCCGGCCTCGTCGAGCACGGGGTTCTCGGCCAGCAGCCCGCCGCGGAACAGCCCGTCGACCTGCTCGATGCAACCCTCGTGCGTGCCGCGCGCCTTCATCACCTTGAACAGCAGCGCGAGGTAGAGCGGCATGATCGGGATCGCGGAGCTCGCCTGCGTGACCACGGCTTTCAGCACCGAGACATAGGCCTTGCCGCCGAGCGGCGCGAGCTTCCCGTTCAGCCGCACCGCGGTGCGGTCGAGGTCCTTCTTCGCCGCGCCGATGGTGCCGTCCCAGTAGATGTCCCAGGTGATGCGATCCCCGAGGTAGGTGTAGGCGGTGGTGCGCGCACCCGGTGCGAGCACCCCCGCGGCGGACAGCGCATCGATCCACATCTCCCAGTCCTCGCCGCCCATCACCGCGACGGTGTCGGCGATTTCCTCCTCGCTCGCCGCGTCCATCGCGACATGCTTGATCTCGCGCTTGTCGGTGTCGAGCGTACGCTCCTCGACGCGCTTGCCGATGGGCTTGAGCGTGGACTTGTGCGTCACGCCGCTCACCGGATGAGTGCGCCGCGGCGCGGCCAGGCTGTAGACCACCAGGTCGACCTGCCCCAGTTGCTCCCTGATCAGCGCGATGGTCCGGTCCTTGATCGCGGTGGAAAACGCATCGCCGTTGATACTCCACGCCGGCAGCCCCGCGGCCTCTGCCTCGCGATGAAACGCCGCCGAGTTGTACCAGCCCGCGGTGCCGCACTTGCCGTCCGCGCCTTCCTTCTCGAAGAAGATGCCGATCGTGGACGCACCGCAACCGAAGGCCGCGGTGATGCGCGAGGCCAGGCCATAACCCGTCGAGGCGCCGATCACGAGCACGCGCTTCGGCCCGTTCGCAACGGGGCCATGGCCACGCACGTACGCGATCTGCTCGGCGACGCTGGCCGCGCAACCGGTCGGATGGGCCGTGATGCACATGAATCCGCGGACCTTGGGCTTGATGATCATCGTTCGTTCCTGTACGGGTGAGTGGCGCAGGCTTGCAGGGCCGGCATTATAGACCGCAGGCGTGGTGTTTGGCCGAGCCCCCGCATATGCTCCCGGCGGCCCATTTCCGGATTGTCCCGATGATGCTGCGCATTACCGCGATCCTGTTCCCGATCTTCGCGATCGTGGCCCTCGGCTACTGGTACGGACGCCGCCACGATCCCGAGATGGCGGTCGCGAACCGCCTGAACATGGACATCTTCGTGCCCGCGCTGGTGTTCGCGGCGCTTGCGGGGCGAAGCTTCGCACCGGCCGAATACCTGCCGCTCGCCGCCGGCGCCGTGCTGGTGCTCGCCGGCTGCGGCCTGCTGGCCTGGCCGGCGGCGCGCGCGCTGGGGCTGCCGTGGAAGACCTTCGTGCCGCCGATGATGTTCAACAACTCGGGCAATATCGGCATACCGCTGGCGGTGCTGGCCTGGGGCGAGGCCGCGCTGCCGGCGGCGGTGATCCTGTTCATGGTCGAGAACCTGCTGCACTTCTCGCTCGGGGCGCGGATGCTCGATGCCAAGGCGCGGCTGCTGACGCTGTGGCGCATTCCGGTCGTCGCGGCCACCGCGGCCGGGCTCGCGGTGAGCCTGCTCGGGCTGCAGGTC
>JAKJFB010000779.1:596-956 GCA_022705125.1 Pseudomonadota bacterium | reverse complement strand
ATTTGACAGTTTGAACAGGACCCAACCATGAACCTTCGACAGGAACTGGAACGCCGTCTAACCGGCGCCCTGCGCCAGGCGGGAGCGGCTGAGGGCTGCCCAGCCATGGTCGCCCCCTCCAGTCGGCCCGAGTTGGGCGACTACCAGGCCAACGGCGTGATGGCGGCAGCCAAGAAGAGCAAGACCAACCCGCGCCAGCTCGCCGAGAAGGTGCTGGCTGCCGCGGATCTGGCCGACCTGGGGACGGCTGAGGTCGCCGGACCGGGCTTCATCAACATCCGCATCGAGCCGTCCGTCCTGGCCCGTACGCTGGACGCGATGGCTGCCGACGCCGCCCGCATCGGCGTGACCGCACCTGGG
>JAKJFB010000779.1:0-586 GCA_022705125.1 Pseudomonadota bacterium | reverse complement strand
CCGTCGTCGTCGACTATTCGGGCCCGAACCTGGCCAAGGAGATGCACGTCGGCCACCTCCGCAGCACGATCATCGGCGACGCCCTGGCCCGCACCCTGGAGTTCCTCGGCCACATCGTCATCCGACAGAACCACGTCGGCGACTGGGGAACGCAGTTCGGGATGTTGACGGCATATCTGGTTCTGATATCCAAGGCCGAGGCCAGCAAAGCAGGTTCAAGAGTCCTATTCACCAAGATTGCCCGTCTGGAGGACTTAGAGGAGTTTTACCGGCGAGCAAAGCAACTGTTCGACACAAGTTCGCTAACCTATCCCGCGAATTCGTTGTCCGTCTCCAGTCAGGTTCTGATCCGGAAGTGCGTGATGCGTGGAAGGAGTTTATCGGCCTTTCCTGGCAGCACTGTGCTGAAGTCTACGACGCGTTGAATGTCACCTTGACAAGAAGAGACACTCGTGGCGAGTCCGCCTACAACGCCGACCTGCCCAGGGTCATCGCCGACCTGGACGCCAAGGGGCTGCTGACCGAGTCCGAGGGCGCCAAGTGTGTCTTCCTGGACCAGTTCAAGGGCAAGGAGGACCAGCCGCTG
>JAKJFB010000778.1:449-957 GCA_022705125.1 Pseudomonadota bacterium | reverse complement strand
GAACTGTAACTGGTTACGAGGTCGCGAGGTCGCGAGGTTACGAGGATTAAGAAGGGCTGCGAAGCCAGGCTTAAGGCCCCGAAACCGCGAAACCCCGGAACCCCGAAACCTTAAAAAGTTACGTATCCTATGGTCGATATCCTCAATAGAGGATAGCAAAACAAAAACCAAGGATTGTCAGAGCCAAGCAGTTCAAGGAAGACGAGACTGAGTGCGGGTCGCGTATAGAGATATACGTGAGCACATGAGGGCGAAGTCTGACGATGAAATGCGACGGCTATCACAATCCGAAAAATCTAACAAAGAAGAATCAGGTTCCATTTTACACTGTCTAGTTTTGAAGGATCAAGAATCCTTCAGTTTATTGTGGGGGTATAGCTCAGCTGGGAGAGCACCTGCCTTGCAAGCAGGGGGTCAGCGGTTCGATCCCGCTTATCTCCACCAACTTTTTAAACAAGGGCTCATAGCTCAGGCGGTTAGAGCGCACGCCTGATAAGCGTGAGGTCGG
>JAKJFB010000778.1:0-439 GCA_022705125.1 Pseudomonadota bacterium | reverse complement strand
GAGAAAAAAGGCAAATATTCCTTAATTTAGAGCGTAGTATTTGCGGAGCTACTTTGACCCACGAAACAAAGAAAAAGACCGACATTCCTTAGTGTATACCGGAGCACTGGCGGAGGCATTTGAGCCGCAACGCATGAGTTATGAGGCATAAGTAGTATAATATACATGTTGATTTAAAAAAAGTTGACGTGTATAATATAAACTCCGGGGCTGAAAGGCTGCGGAGACTGTACCTTGAAAACTGCACAATACCGTACAAACAAACGCAATGGTAACAGCAGAAATGCTTTACAATTGTAGCTGAGAATTCACTAAAACAGGTTACGAGGTTGCGAGGCTGCGAGGTACGAGGATTGAGCAGGGCAATAATGCCCGGCTTGAAACGCGTAACGCGAAACGCGAAACCCGTAACAAAAGACATTTAGATCAAGCTAGAAAG
>JAKJFB010000777.1:747-978 GCA_022705125.1 Pseudomonadota bacterium | reverse complement strand
AAGATGGCTACGAGTGCTTCGATCATAGAACTGTACGTGCGCGGCTGGTCCCAGCGGCGTATCGCGCGTGAACTGGGGCTGGACCGGGAGACGGTGTCCCGGCACATCCGGCTGCACGCGGAGACGGCTGTTTCAAAACCGGCCAATGTGCCCGCCGGCGACGGACGGGACGGCGATTCAAAACCAGCCATTCCGCCCGCCGGGGCCGGAGAGGCGGCAACTCCAAAACCG
>JAKJFB010000777.1:417-650 GCA_022705125.1 Pseudomonadota bacterium | reverse complement strand
GCGGGGCTTCGAGGGCGCGTACGACGCCGTGAAGCGCTACGTGCGGCGCCTGTCGGGCGGCAACGCGGAGCGCGTGGAGCGCATGGAGTGCGCGCCCGGCGAGGAGGCGCAGGTCGACTTCGGGTTGGGCGCGCCGGTGCTGGCAGACGGGAAGCGGCGCCGGACGTGGGTCTTCCGCATCGTGCTCTCGCACTCCCGCAAGGGCTACAGCGAGGCCATGTTCAGGCAGGGCA
>JAKJFB010000777.1:0-290 GCA_022705125.1 Pseudomonadota bacterium | reverse complement strand
CCGCCACTACGGCACGGTCGTGCTGCCCACGAGGCCGCGGCACCCCGAGCACAAGGGCAAGGTCGAGCGCGGCGTCGGCTACGTCAAGGGCAACGCGCTGAAGGGCCGCGTGTTCGGCTCGCTGGCCGAGGAGAACGCGTACCTGCGCCAGTGGGAGGAGCGCGTGGCCGACACGCGCGTCCACGGCACGACCCGGCAGCATGTGGGGCGCAGCTTCGAGGAGCGGGAGCGCCCCGCGCTGCTGCCCCTGCCCCCGATGCCGTTCCCCTGCTTCGAGGAGGGCCTGCGCA
>JAKJFB010000776.1 GCA_022705125.1 Pseudomonadota bacterium | reverse complement strand
TTTCCTTCTGTGAACCCTTTGTAGAAGTGTTCGAGCGATCCCACGCCGCCGCTTGCGACGACCGGGATCCCGACCGATTCCGAGACGGCGCGGGTGATTGGGATATCAAACCCCTCCCGGGTGCCGTCGGTCTCCATGCTTGTGAGCAGGATCTCGCCGGCGCCGCGCTCTTCGGCCTCCATCGCCCATTTGACGGCGTCAAGCCCTGTGGGTCTGCTGCCGCCGTGGGTCACGACCTCGTACCAGCACTCCCGGCCGTCGGCGAGGGTGATCGGCGTCCTGCCGGCGGCCATATCGTAGTTGCGCCGGACGTCTATCGCGACGACGATGCACTGGGTGCCGAACCTCCCGGCGCCCTTTGTGATGAGGTCGGGGTCTTTGACTGCGCTTGAGTTGATGCTCACCTTGTCGGCGCCAGCCCGGAGGATCTGTTTCATGTCTTCGATGCTCCGGATGCCGCCGCCGACGGTGAGGGGGAGGAAGAGGTGGTCCGCCGCCCGCTGCACCACATCGATGATGGTGCCCCGGTCCTCGCGGGTGGCGGTGATGTCGAGGAAGACCACCTCGTCGGCGCCCTGCTCGTTGTAGCGCCGGGCGAGTTCCACGGGGTCGCCCGCATCCTGCAGCCCGACGAAGTGCGTGCCCTTGACAACCCGTCCATCTTTGAGGTCGAGGCAGGGGATGATCCGCTTCGTTAAAACCATGGGTACTGGTTATTTAGCGTGAGTTGATGATGGTTTTGTTCGGCGAGGGTGATCGATGGCAGACGTTCCGGGCGGCATGGCTATACAGGGGCGATTCTCCATCGATACCGTGCCACGGGGGACGAGCAGATCTCTGTCGTCAATGTGAACCCCCTCCCTGGAGACGGCCATCGAGTCAATCGCCAGACACTCGCCAGCCCCCTCTGGAGCGGCCGGGAGGTGAGGGTGGCTCGACGAGACGGGTTGGGGCGATCCACCATGGATACGGCGGGCGGGGA
>JAKJFB010000775.1:650-993 GCA_022705125.1 Pseudomonadota bacterium | reverse complement strand
GCTGCCAGGGCGAACGAAACTGCCCGGTTGCTCACTGCGATTCGCTCGCTGCTTTCGAGCGCGGCTGCCTTTTCCAAGGAAGAATCTGTCATTATCGGTCGATTCCCACAGCTTTTCGCATCCGTTTCAGAACCGGAATGGCGATATCGCGCGCTTTCACCGCGCCCTGCGCCAGGATGCGGTCCAGTACGGTGATATCCTGCATGTAGTCGTTGAATTGCTGCCTGGCGTCCGCGAAATACGCCCGGATCGTTTCGTATAATTCCTGCTTCAGCGTGCCGTAACCCAAGCCGCCAGCCAGATAGTGGTGCCGCACTTCTTCAGTCCGTTCGGGGGTCGCGAA
>JAKJFB010000775.1:0-603 GCA_022705125.1 Pseudomonadota bacterium | reverse complement strand
GGCGGAAGATTTGGAAGAGGTTGTCGTCATCAGGGTTTTTGGGTTCCTCCGGCGCGCGGCTGTCCGTCACGATGCGCATGACCTGCTTGCGCAGAGTTTTATCATCGGCGAAGATCGGGATGGTATTGCCGTAGCTCTTGCTCATCTTGCGTCCGTCGGTTCCGGGCACGTCCTGCATGTCCTTGTTATAGATGCCTTCGGGCAGCTTAAGCGTCTTTCCGTAGGTACGGTTGAAGTTTTCGGCGATATCGCGCGCGATTTCGATATGCTGTTTCTGATCCAGCCCAACAGGCACGACGTCTGAGTCGTAGAGCAGGATATCCGCCGCCATCAGCACGGGGTAATTGTAGAGACCCATGTTGACGCCAAAGTCGGTGTCGCGTTCGGCTTCAAGGTTCTTATCAACTGCTGCCTTATAAGCATGAGCGCGGTTCATCAGCCCTTTGCTGGTCAGACAGGCGAGGATCCAAGCGCACTCGGGGATCTCGGGTATGTCGGATTGGCGGAAGAACACGCTGTTTTCCGCGTCCAAGCCCAAAGCCAGCCAGCCGGCGGCGACCTCGTAGATCAGTTGCTGAAGGTCTTTGCGGTTGGGTGTGGTGG
>JAKJFB010000774.1:761-1006 GCA_022705125.1 Pseudomonadota bacterium | reverse complement strand
CGCAACATCGCGAGGTGCTCGGGTGGCGACTCCACGAGCGGGAGCCGGACGAACGCGCTGGGGATGACGCCGAGTTCGGCGAGGGCGGCCTTGGCCATGATGGCGCCCTGGCTGGGCGACATGATCGCCTGCACGACGGGGATGAGGCGGCGGTGGATCTCCCGGGCCGTCGCCAGGGCGCCGTCCGCAACCGCGCGGACCATCGCGGCATACTCATCGCCGGCGACGTGACCCACGACGGAGAC
>JAKJFB010000774.1:0-672 GCA_022705125.1 Pseudomonadota bacterium | reverse complement strand
CATCCCCGGTCGCACCGGCATACCCATCCAGGCGGATGAGGGTCTCGGTCTGGATGGGTATGCCGGTGCGACCGGGGATGTCGTAGACGAGGACCGGGAGGTCGGTGGCGTCCGCGACGGCCCCGAAGTGCGCCACGAGACCGGGCTGGGTCGGCTTGTTGTAGTAGGGCGTGACGACGAGCAGACCTCGGGCGCCCACGGCAGCGGCCCGGCGGGCCATGTCGATGCTGTGCGCCGTGTCGTTGGAGCCGACCCCCGCGACGACGACCGCCCGATCGCCCACGTGGGCGACGAGCTCGATAACCCGGATGCTCTCGTCGGAGGTGAGGGTCGCGGACTCCCCCGTCGTGCCGTTGACGACGATGCCATCGTGGGAGTGGGCCAGCAGGTGGTCGGCGACGGCGAGGACGGCATCCTCGTCGACGTCTCCGGCGGGCGTCATCGGGGTGACCATCGCCGTGAGCACGCGGCCGAAGATGGGGCTCGTCATGGGCTCAGGCTATCGCGCACGAGTTCCGGGGCCGGACACTGCACACGCGCTGCAGTCGGCCGCTGCGGGATCTGGGGCAAGAAACAGAAAGGTCGAGGCGCTACCCGCTCGGGGGTCCGGGTAGCGCCTCGACAACACCTACATCGCTGGGGCCGGGTGGTTCGTTACGGCGCTACACCTCA
>JAKJFB010000773.1 GCA_022705125.1 Pseudomonadota bacterium | reverse complement strand
GTGTAGCCCTGGTCTCGAAGGGCGACTATGTCGTCTACCATGGCGCCGATCTCATCGGGAGTCATCCCGGCAGCCGGCTCATCCAGAAGCAGCAGCCTGGCGCCTGTTGCGATGGCGCGAGCTACCTCGACTCGGCGACGGTCGGGGTACGACAAATGGCGGACCAGGGAAGCCTCGCGCGCCGGCAGCGAGGCATCGACCGAGGTCAGTGCCTCCCGAGCCCGGGCGACTGCCTGCGCTTCCTGGCTCGCGTGCGAGGCCGATCGCGCTAGCGCCCCGAGAACGTTGCTGCATGCCCCCAGATGACAGCCTGCCAGGACGTTTTCGAGTACCGACTGTGTTTCGAACAGGCGGAAGGTCCGTGCGACTCCCAGGGATGCCACCTTGTGCGGTTCCAGCCCCGTCGCGATCTGGCCTTGAATGCGCACTTCTCCTGCAGATGGCTTGACTAGGCCTGTGATCAGGTTGAACAGCGTGGTCTTGCCGGCGCCGTTGGGCCCGATTAGCCCCAGGATCTCGCCGGCGCAGGCTTCGAGACTCACGTTCGATACAGCCGAAAGTCCTCCGAAGTTGCAGCTCAGGCCGGACGCCTCAAGTACTCGTGTTCGCGCTGGGCTCGGGATCGCAGTGGGCACGGGCTTAGCATCGGCCTTGGCCTCAGTCTCAGACTCAGCCCCGACCTCGACCTCGATCCCGGCATCGGTGTTGGCCTTCATATCGATCCCGGCACTGATTCCATCTGTCGAACTCTGTGTCGAGGTTCGTGTCGAGATTCGCGAATCTGGACGAGGTCTGCGGCGAGTGCCTACCAGCCTCTCGCCCTGGGCGATCAGCCCCTGTGGGCGGAACACAGCCAGTAGCACCAGCGCGAAGCCGTATATCAACATCCGGTATATGCTGTAGGCCCGCAGGACCTCGGGGAGGACCTGCAATACGAGTACGCCGAGCATGATTCCGGGTATGCTGCGTATGCCTCCGAGTATGGCCATGCAGTAGAGCGCGATGGTCTCG
>JAKJFB010000772.1 GCA_022705125.1 Pseudomonadota bacterium | reverse complement strand
CATCAGCGCGCAGTCCCCGGCGTTGGCCGGCTCGCGCGCCACCGCGCGCTGCCCCATCGCGAAGACGCGCAGCGCCGCGTGCGGGATCTGGGTCGCGATGTCGCAGTCGTAGCGTCGCGCGTCCAGCGCGTCCAGGTACTCGGGGAAGCTCTCCCAGTTCCACGGCAGCCCGGTGGCGAGCACCACCTCGGGCAGGTCCTCGACGCCTTCCATGAGTTTCACCAGCCGCTCGCGGTCCGCGGGGCGGCAGGGCGCGAAGCCGACGCCGCAATTGCCGAGCAGCGCGGTGGTGACGCCGTGCGAGGTCGAGGGCACCAGGCGGTTCTCCCAGGTGACCTGGCCGTCGTAGTGCGTGTGGATATCGACGAAACCGGGCGTGACCAGCAGGCCGCGCGCGTCGATCTCCTCGCGCCCGCGCTGCGCGAGCCCCTCGCCCACCGCGGTGATCCGCCCCCCCGTGATCGCGACATCGCCGGTGAAGGGCTCCGCCCCGGTGCCGTCGACGATGGTGCCGCCACGGATGATCAGATCTGCTGTTTCGCGCATGTGCCGTGCCGTTCCACTTCTGTCGCCAATTATCGATTCATGACTGTAGGAGCGGCCCATGGCCGCGAATCATCGCGCGCATGGCGCGCTCCTACACAAGGACGCACCGGCGCGCACCGATCATAAGGCAATGCGGTAGAGCTCCGCCGCATTGTCGTGGAGAATCCACGCCTTCTGCTGCTCCGTCAGGTGCTGCGTCTGCCCCAGCAGCAGCTCGCGGCTCCACGGCCAGGTCGAATCGCTGTGCGGGAAATCGTTGGCCCACATCAGGCGGCGCGGATTCAGCATGTCGACGAGCTTCAGCGCGACCCAGTCGTCCTGGAAGGTCATGTACACGTTCTCGTAGAAATACTCGCTCGGCGTGCGCGCCATGTCGCCCATCTTCAGCCAGAAGCGGTGGCGGTTGTAGCCGTGGTCCATGCGGTAGGCGAAGTGCGGCGCCCAGCCCGCGTCGGCCTCGACGCA
>JAKJFB010000771.1 GCA_022705125.1 Pseudomonadota bacterium | reverse complement strand
GTCACGCACGCATCCAGCGGGGCGAAGTGCACCGCCCACTCGTCTCGGGTCCGACTGGCGAACACCGCCATCAACGCCGCCCGCAGGGCTGGCCACCGTGACCGATCCTTGTGCGCGCCAACGAGATCCGGGTCATCGTCAAGCCCCAACCCCCTCAGCAACTCAAGGAAGAACTTCTCCTCGACCGTCGCGACCGCCACCCAACGGCCATCCGCGCAGGTGTAGGTGTCGTAATAGGGCGTCCCCCCGTCCAGGAGGTTGGCCCCGCGATCCAGGCTCCAGCGACCGGCCGCGCGCAGCCCGTGTACCAACCCCATCAAGGCCGCTGTCGACTCCAGCGCATTGGCATCGACGACCTGCCCGGCCCCCGACCCACGGGCCTCCCACAGTGCGCAGACGACCCCGAAAGCCAGCGCCGACCCAGCCCCACCAAAGTCGCCGACCAGGTTGAGCGGCGGGGGCGGGGGTTCCCCGGCCCGGCCGATGGTGTGCAGCGCCCCGGTGAGCGAGATGTAGTTGAGGTCGTGGCCGACCGCTCCGGCGAGCGGTCCGTCCTGGCCGTAGCCAGTGAGCCGCCCGATGACCAGCCGAGGGTTGTCGGCGAGCAACACGTCCGGCGCCAGCCCCAGCCGCTCCAGCACCCCAGGCCGGTTACTCTCGACGAGCACATCTGCGCCAGAAGCCAATCGGCGCACGATCGCCGCGCCCTCGGGCCGCCGCAGATCGACCGCGTTGGGTGTGTAATCCCGCGATGGCGGGTCGACTCGATCGACCCGCACGACATCGGCGCCCATGTCGGCCAGCAGCATCGCCGCGAACGGCCCCGGCCCGATCCCGGCGAGCTCGACAACGCGCACTCCGTGCAACGGCCCAGTCATCGGCGCACCCCCTCCTCGCGCAGTATGCCGCGCAGCACCGCCTTTGCGACCTTGTCGAGCGTCACGCGTGGCAACTCGCTGACGATGCGGATCTCGCGTGGTCGCCGCATGGGGCTCAGCCCGGCGACACAACGGGCCTCC
>JAKJFB010000770.1:771-1028 GCA_022705125.1 Pseudomonadota bacterium | reverse complement strand
GAGTATAGATATAACCATTGCTTGGTACGGAGGAGTTACCCAACCAACTATTAATAACAATAATTTCTATCAAAGTACGGGATATGCAGTTAAGGTTAGACCCCTGATTCAATCCGGCGATTTTGACGCCACCTTGAGCTATTGGAAAGCCAACGATATAGATGCGATAATATATGACAACCTCGACTATGCTCCAATCATTCAAAGAGTGATATATTTACCTAAAAGAAACCAGCCTGTTGCCAATTGCGGTATAC
>JAKJFB010000770.1:502-751 GCA_022705125.1 Pseudomonadota bacterium | reverse complement strand
GTATGATTCGATTGATGTTTAGTATGAAAAGGAGTCCGAAATGAAAGGGATTATCCTTGCCGGAGGATCCGGCACTCGCTTACATCCTCTCACGATTGCAGTCAGCAAGCAGCTGATGCCGGTTTACGACAAACCGATGATCTACTATCCCCTTTCCACCCTGATGCTGGCTGGCATCAGGGAAGTGCTGATCATCACCACTCCGGAAGACCAGGCAGGATTTCAAAAGCTTTTGGGCGATGGATCTCA
>JAKJFB010000770.1:0-492 GCA_022705125.1 Pseudomonadota bacterium | reverse complement strand
TGGGGATGAGCTTTAAATACAAAGTTCAGAAGGTGCCGAACGGCTTAGCCCAAGCTTTTGTGATTGGAGCCGATTTTGTTGGCGAGGACAACGTCTGCCTGATCTTGGGCGACAACATATTCTATGGCGCAGACCTTCAATCCAGGCTCAGCAAATGCGTTGATCCCCAAGGAGCGATTGTTACTGCGTATCCTGTCAGTGACCCAGAGAGATACGGAGTGGTGGAATTCAATGAACAGCGCCGGGCTATCAGCCTGGAGGAAAAACCAAAGCAGCCAAAATCCAATTACGCGGTGCCGGGACTTTATTTCTATGACAACAGTGTGCTGGAAATAGCTGCTCAGCTCAAGCCTTCATGCCGCGGCGAGTATGAGATCACGGATGTGAACAGGACATACCTGGAACAAGGCAGGCTGGAAGTTATAGTGTTTGGCCGCGGCACGGCTTGGTTGGACACCGGCACTTTTGAGTCATTGCTTCAGGCATCCCAGT
>JAKJFB010000076.1 GCA_022705125.1 Pseudomonadota bacterium | reverse complement strand
GTACGTCCCTGTAGCTCCGCGCCGCGTCCTGCGGCGCAAGGCCCCGCAAGCCAACAGCGGGCAGCACAGCCGCTCGGCTGAGCGCGTGCCGCGTCGCGCGAATCCGGGAATGTCCGCCTTTTCGAGGGTTTCCACCACGGCGAGGGGCTCGAGCACCCATCGGTGCGGCGGACACTCTGTCGCCAGGACGGCGACAGGTAGCCTGCAGGGGTGAGGCGGATTCCGGCGAAGCACTGCTTCGCCCCGCCGAACGCCCGAAATCTGCGATTTCGGGCCGGGCCCCGGAGGGGGATTCACGGCGTGTCCGCGGCACCGATGGGTGCTCGAGCGCCGATGGCTCGCGATACGCGGGATATTGTCGGGCCGCTATCGCTATCCAGGGCACAGATGGTTTTGCGACACCCTCTGCAGCCCGACCCACGCCGAACCCTTGTCGGGCTGAAGCTCAACCCACACAGAACCCACGCCAGACCGGCCTCAGACGTGGTAGTCGAGCAGTCGCACCGGCTGACGCCTGGCGCCCCAGGTGCCCGGGTCGGCGTCGAACAGGCCCGCGCACGCGCTGCCGCAGCTGCGGCACGTGCCGCCGGGTCCGAGGTTCCAGTCGGTGATGCGGTACCCGTCACGCCCGATCAGGCGCGTGTCGCAGGTGTGGCAGTGGGTGGCGCCGTGCGCTTCGTCGTGCACGTTTCCCGTGTAGGCGTAGCGCACGCCGTTCCTGCGCGCGATCGCATGCGCGCGTAGCAGCGTGCCGAGCGGGGTGGGCGGGATGTCGCGCATCTTCCAATCGGGGTGAAAGGCCGTGAAGTGCCACGGTACGTCCGGGCCGAGGTTTTCCACCACCCACTGCGTCATCTCCTCGATCTCGCGATCGGAGTCGTTCAGGCCCGGGATCAGCAGCGTGGTGAGCTCCAGCCACACCGTCGTCTCGTGCCTGAGGTAGAGCAGCGTCTCCAGGATGGAGGCGAGATGCGCGCCGCACAGCTTGTGGTAGAAATCCTCGGTGAAGCATTTCAGGTCGACGTTGGCGGCGTCCATGTGGCGGAACAGCTCCGCGCGCGGCGCCGGCGTCATGTAGCCCGCGGTCACGGCCACCGACCTGATGTCGAGCTCGCGGCAGGCCGCGGCGACGTCGATCGCATACTCGGGGAAGATCGCGGGGTCGTTGTAGGTGTAGGCCACGCTGCGGCAGCCCAGTTCCCGCGCCGCGCGCGCGATCGTTTCGGGCGTCGCGGCATCGGCCAGCGTGTCCCATTCGCGCGACTTGCTGATGTCCCAGTTCTGGCAGAACTTGCAGGCCAGGTTGCAGCCGGCGGTGCCGAAGGACAGGATCGGCGTGCCGGGCAGGAAATGGTTCAGCGGCTTCTTCTCGACGGGGTCGACGCAGAACCCGCTGGAGCGTCCCCAGGTGGTCAGCACGATGGCGTCGTCCTGGTTGCCGCGCACGAAGCACAATCCGCGCTGCCCCGGGTGCAACTTGCAAAAGCGCGGGCAGACATCGCACTGCACGCGCCCGTCGGAGAGCGTGTGCCAGTGCCGGGTGGGAAAGGAGCCTTCGAAACGTTCGCTGCCGGTCATGCGCCATTGGAGCGCAGGATCGCGGGCGAGTTCAGCACGCGGTGCTTGAAAATGCACGGCAAGGGGCGCATTTTGGAACCCTCGACCATGGAGGGCATGCCATGAGGGCGGTGCGCAAACCAGCGGTGGCGGGGGTGTTTTATCCGGCGGATCCCGAGAGCCTGCATGAAGAGGTGCGGGCGTTCCTGAGCGTCGTGCCGCAGGGTGGCGAGATCCCGAAGGCCATCATCGTGCCCCATGCGGGCTATGTGTATTCGGCGCCCGTGGCCGCCGCGGCCTATGCCCGGCTTGCGCCGGCGCGCGGTCGCGTGAAGCGCGTCGTGCTGCTCGGTCCCTCGCACCGGGTTGCGTTTCACGGTCTTTCGGTGCCGAGCTGCGAGAGCTACGAGACCCCGTTCGGACGCATCGAGCTCGATCACGCGGCGATCGCGGCGCTGTCGGCGCTGGCGCAGGTGGTCTGCCTCGATGCGGCCCACGCCCACGAGCACAGCCTGGAGGTGCACCTGCCGTTCCTGCAGGAAGTGCTGGGTGATTTCTCCCTGGTTCCCCTGGTGGTCGGCGAGGCATCGGCCGAAGAGGTTGCCGAGGTGCTCGAGCGCGTCTGGGACGGCCCGGGCACGCTGGTCGTCGTCAGCACGGACCTCAGTCACTATTACGATTACGAGACCGCGCAGCGCCTGGACCGCACGACCTGCGCGGCTATCGAGGCGCTGCGCTTCGAGGACCTGGGGCGCGACTCGGCCTGCGGGCGCGTGCCGCTGGGCGGGCTGCTGTGCCTGGCGCGCCGCCGCGGCCTGCGCGTGACCACGGTGGACCTGCGCAATTCCGGTGATACGGCGGGCGATCGCGAGCGCGTGGTGGGCTATGGCGCCTGGCTCGTCGGCTGAGTGCGCCTTCGGCCCGGCCGAGCGCGCCACGCTGCTGGCGCTGGCGGGCCAGGCGATCCGCGCGGGGCTCGATGGCGAGCGCCTGCGGGTGGAGGTCGAGGCGTTCGCGCCTGCGCTCGCCCAACCACGAGCGAGCTTTGTCACGCTGAACCTGGCCGGGCGCCTGCGCGGGTGCATGGGTACGCTGGAGGCACGGCGCGCGCTGGTTCTCGAGGTGGCCGAGATGGCGCATGCCGCGGCCTTTGGCGATCCGCGCTTCCCCGCGCTCGCTCGCGAGGAGTTCGAGCGCATCGAACTGCATATCTCGGTGCTGAGCCCGCCGGAGCTGCTCGTGTTCGACTCCGAGGAAGAGCTGCTCGGCCAGCTGCGTCCCGGCATCGACGGGCTGATCCTCAGCGAGCGCCACGCGCGCGGCACCTTCCTGCCCTCGGTGTGGGAGCAGTTGCCCGAGCCGCGCGAATTCCTGGCGCGCCTGAAGCAGAAGGCCGGCCTGGATTGCGCTCACTGGTCGGACGCTGTCCGCGTCGAGCGCTACACCACCGAATCGATACCGTGAATCCGTGCCGCGCGGTTGACCTCGATCAATCGCGCGCCGGCCCTGCGGGCGGAGAATTGCGCGGCGTCGTCGGCGCCGCCAACAGAAGGAGAAGCGAATGCACCAGTTGAGCGCCCTGGATCGGCTGTATCTCACCCAGGAAAGCCCGCGCTGCGCGGCGCACCTGAGCGCGTTGCTGTTTTATTCCCAGCAGACGGCGCCCGGCGGGCGCGTGCGCCTGCGCGACATCATGAACGTCTTCGCCGAGCGTGCCCGCGAGGTACCGTTCCTGCACTGCCGCGTGCAGGAGGTGCCGTTCGGTCTGGACAATCCGTACTGGGTGCACGACGGGCACTTCAACATCGAGTCGCACGTGAACCACGTGGCGCTGCCCAAGCCGGGTGACTGGCGCCAGCTCTGCATCATGGCGGCGCGGATCCACGCGCGCCCCGTCGACCGCTCGCGGCCGTTGTGGGAGGCGACCGTGATCGAGGGGCTGGACAATATCGAGTTCCTGCCGCGCGGCAGTTTCGCGATCCTGCTGAAGGTGCACTACGCGGCCATCGACGGCCTGGCGGCGCTGCAAGCCCTCGAGAGGCTGCACGACAAGGCGCCGCACGCCGCGCACGAGGCTGCGGGCGAAGCGCAGGCCGATGACGGCGAATTGCCGGTGCGCGAGATGCTCGCGCGCGCCGGACTGCACGCGCTGGGGGCGCCGCTGCGCTGGGGGCGCCTGGCCGGCAACCTGGTGCCGGCGCTCGGGCGCATGGTCGCCGCGGTGCGCGAGCAGCACGGCGCGCGCTCCCAGGCCGCGGTCAACACGCGTTTCAACGGGCGGATTTCATCGTACCGCGTGGTCGAGAGTACCTTCTTCTCCCTGGCCGAGTTGAAGGTGGTGCGCGCCGCGGTGCCCCAGAGCACCCTGAACGACGTGGTGGTCACGGTGATCGGCGGCGCGTTGCGCAGGTACCTGCAGTCGCGCGGGGAACTCGGCGACGTGTCGCCGGTGACGATCGCGCCGCTCAGCGTGCGCGAAGCCGAGGCGCGCGAACTCGGTGGCAACCGGGTGAGCGCGATGGCGATCCCCCTCCACACCACGATCGAGGATCCGCTGCAGCGCCTGGCGGCGGTGCAGCGCGATGCCGCCGGCGCCCGCAGGATTGCCGAGGCACTGGGCCCGCACAACGCGCTGGACCTCATCGAGGCCGTGCCCTCGCAGCTCGCCTCGCTGGGTTTCCTGGAGTTCGGCACGCGCCTGCTGCTCGCCACCGGTATCGCGGTGCCGGTGAACACCGTGATCACCAGCGTGCCCGGGCCGCAGACGCCCTTGTACCTGGCCGGCGCGCGCCTGGTCACCATGGCCGGATTCGGTCCGGTGATGGATTCCATGGGGCTCTTCCATGCCGTCATGAGCTACGACGGCAAGGTGTCCATCGCCATCAACTCGTGCCGCGAGATGATGCCGGACCCGGCGTTCTACGCCGAGTGCATCGTGGCCTCGTTCGAGGAACTGCGCGAGGCGGCGAAGGCAGTACGGCCGGGCCGAAGCGCGACGAGGAAGAGCGCGCCGGCAGGCGCACGCAAGGCGGCTGGACGAGCGCGTGAACCGGCGCGCGCCGCGACCGCGCGGGCCGGGCGAAAGCCGGCCGTGCGCCGTGCCGCGCGCCGGCGCGACTGAGTGTCCCGAGGCACGGGAAGCAGGAGGGATCATGGATGCCGCAGCGGCCAACAAGGCCATCGTTATGCGCTATTTCGACATCATCGGCGGCAGGCTCGCCGCGCCGCTCGAGGAATGCTTCACGCCGGATGTGCGCTGGCACGTGCCGCCCAGCAACCCGATGATCAAGCCCAACCCCGCGTGCGGCATCGACGGCGTGATGCAGGTGCTGAGCTCGGGCGTGGGCGTCTACGCGCCGGGGAGCCTAGATGTGCACCTCGAAGCCGTGATCGCCGACCGCCACGACGTGGCGGCGCAGTTCACGCTGAACGCGTTGCTCGCGAACGGTGCCGCCTACGAGAACCGCTATTTCTTCCGTTTCCGCATGGCCGACGGGCGCATCGCGGAAGTCTGGGAGTACCTCGATACCCTGCGCCAGCACGAGCTCGGGGCCCTGGGCTAGGAAGGCCGCGGATCAGCCGGGCCGAGCTCCGCGATCATCTGCTCGCGCATGCGGAATTTCTGCACCTTGCCGGTGACGGTCATGGGGAAGTCGTCGACGAAGCGGATGAACCGAGGCACCTTGAAGTGCGCGATCCGCTCCCTGCAGAAGTCCCTGACCCGATCGGCATCCAGCGCCGCGCCGGGGCGCAGGCGGATCCACGCGCAGACCTGTTCGCCGTATTTCGCGTCGGGCACGCCGAATACCTGCACGTCCTGGATGTCGGGATGGGTGTAGAGGAATTCCTCGACCTCGCGCGGATAGATGTTCTCGCCGCCGCGGATGATCATGTCCTTGATGCGGCCGGTGACCTGCACGTAGCCCTCGGCGTCCATGACGCCGATGTCGCCCGAGTGCAGCCAGCCCTGCGCGTCGATGGTCTCGCGCGTCCTTTCCTCGTCGTCCCAGTAGCCGTGCATCACGGCGTAGCCGCGACAGCAGATCTCGCCCCTCTCGCCCACGGGCAGCGTGCGTCCCTCGGCATCGACGATCCTGATCTCGCAATGCGCGGCCGCGCGGCCCACCGAGCCCACGCGCTTGCCGATCGGGTCGTCGGCGCGCGTCATGTGGTTCACGGGGCTGGTCTCGGTCTGGCCGTAGGCGATCAGGATCTCCGGGAGGTGCATCTGCGTCAGCACGCGGTTCATCACCTCGACCGGGCAGGGGGCGCC
Source organism: Pseudomonadota bacterium (assembly GCA_022705125.1). The sequence continues at coordinate 4,142 of JAKJFB010000076.1, read as the reverse complement.
GGCCATGATGCCGGTGCGAAGCGTCGACAGGTCGAACTGCGCGAAGCGCGGGTGATCGAGCTGCGCGATGAACATCGTGGGCACGCCGTGCAGCGCGGTGCAGCGCTCGGCGGCCACGGCCTGCAGCGTGGCGAGCGCATCGAAGGCCTCCGCCGGGAAGATCGCCGCGGCACCGTGCGTGACGCACGCCAGGCTGCCCATCACCATGCCGAAGCAGTGGTAGAGCGGCACGGGCACGCACAGCCTGTCGTGCTCCGTGAGGCGCATGCCCTCGCCGACGATGCTGCCGTTGTTCAGGATGTTGCGGTGCGTCAGCGTCGCGCCCTTGGGGTTGCCGGTGGTGCCGCTGGTGAACTGGATGTTGATCGGGTCGGCAGGGCGTAGTTGCGCGGCGACGGCTTCGACGCGCGCGATGTCGGGCGCTTCCACCGCGGCGCGGATCGAATCGAAATTGAACATGCCGGGCGTGTGCTCCTCGCCCATGCGGATCACGGCCTTCAGGTGCGGCAGCCGGTGTGCATCGAGCTGCCCCGGCGTGGCGCGCGCGAGTTCCGGTGCCAGCGTCTGCAGCATGCCGAGGTAGTCGCTGCTCCTGAAGCGCTCGGCCGTGATCAGCGCCTTGCACTGCACCTTGTTCAGCGCGTACTCGAGCTCGTGGAGTCGGTAGGCGGGGTTGATGCACACCATGATCGCGCCGATGCGCGCGCTCGCGTACTGCGTGAGGCACCACTCGACGCAGTTGGGCGCCCAGATGCCGAGGCGATCGCCGGGCTCGATGCCGAGCACGAGCAGTGCGGCCGCGAGGCGATCGACCTCGCGCCGGTATTCGGTGTAGTTCCAGCGGATGCCCTGGTGAGGCACCACCAGCGCCGGGCGGTCGGGGAAGCGCCCGGCGGTGGCGACGAAGGCCTCGCCGATGGTCTGCTCGAGCAGCGGGCGGTCATCGGGACCGCTGCAATGGCTGAGCGCGAGCGTCACGGCCTCAGCGTCCCCATTCGCGGTTGCGCAGTTCCACGCGCCGGATCTTGCCGCTCACGGTCTTCGGCAACTCCTCGACGAACTCGATGCGGCGCGGGTACTTGTACGGTGCGGTGACCCTCTTCACGTGCGCCTGCAGTTCGGTGGCCAGCGCCTCGCTGGCCTCGTGGCCGGGCGCCAGCACCACGAAGGCCTTCACGATTTCGCCGCGCTGCGCGTCCGGGCTGCTGACGACCGCGGATTCGGCCACGGCCGGGTGCTCGATCAGCGCGCTCTCGACCTCGAAGGGACCGATGCGGTAGCCGGCCGAGAGGATCACGTCGTCGGAGCGGCCGACGAACCAGAAGTAACCGTCGGCGTCCACCGTGGCGCGATCGCCGGTGAGGTACCAGTCGCCGCGGTAACTCGCGGCCGTCTTGCGCGGATCGCCCTTGTACTCGAGAAACAGCCCGGGCGGGCGCCGCGGCTTCACGCGCACCGCCACGTCGCCCTCGGCGCCCGGCGCCAGTTCGCGGCCTTGCATGTCGATCACCGCCAGCCCGATGCCGGGCGCGGGCTTGCCCATCGAGCCCAGGCGCGGCTCCAGCGACGGGTAGTTGCCGCATAGGAGCACGGTCTCGGTCTGGCCGTAGCCGTCGCGGATCACCAGTCCCGTGGCCTTGCGCCAGGTCTCGATCACCTCGGGGTTCAGCGGCTCGCCGGCGCCCACGCAGTGGCGCAGGCGGGGGAAGCGGTAACGCGCGAGGTCCTCCTGCACGAACATGCGGTAGATGGTCGGGGCGCCGCAGAACGTGGTGATCGGCTGCGTCGCCAGCAGCTCGAGCGCGCGCCTGGGGCTGAAGCCCTGCGTGTGGTGCACGAAGATTGCCGCGCCGCAGTTCCACGGCCCGAAATAGCTGCTCCACGCCGCCTTGGCCCAGCCGGTGTCGCTCAGGTTCCAGTGCAGGTCCGAGGGCTTCAGGTCCAGCCAGTAGCGCCCCGTGGTCTGGTGCGCCAGCCCGTAGGAATGCGCGTGCATGCACATCTTCGGCTGACCGGTCGTGCCCGAGGTGAAATAGCACAGTGCCTCGTCCTCGGCCGCGCTGTCGACGGTGACGAACGCCTCGGATGCCGCGCGCAGCGCGGCGGCGTAGTCGATCCAGCCGTCGCGGGATCCGTCCACCAGCACGCGCGCCTTCAGGCTCGGGCATTCGCCGAGCACCGCGTCGACTTTCGCGGCATTCCCGGTGTCGGTCACCACGCAGGTGGCCTGCGCCGCGTTGATGCGAAAGGCGAGATCCTTCGCCGAGAGCTGCGCCGTGCCGGGGCTCGCGACCGCGCCCATGCGCAGGCAGGCGGTCAGTACTTCCCACCACGCGATCTGCCGGCCCAGCAGCAGCACGACGCGATCGCCTGGCACCACCCCCGCGGCGGCGAGCACGTTGGCGGCGCGGCACGAGGCCGTGGCAATATCGGCAAAAGTGCGCCTTTCCTCGCGGCCGTGATCGTCGACCCACAGCATCGCGGGCTGCGCGGGATCGGCCGCCGCCCAGCGGTCGATCACGTCGCGCGCGAAGTTGAAACGTGCCGGGCAATCCCAGCGGTAGTCGCGGCGGGTGCTTGCGTAGTCGTTCATCGTCTGCCGTTTCGTTATCGCTTTGCGCCCGGCCGCGATCGATCGATAGCGCTTCGCCGCTGATGGCTCGCGCACCGGCGCTCCGGGCTCGGGCAGTATGACGATGCGCCGGGCGCCGTCAATGCCGCTGGGGCTGGCCGCGCGACGGGCGGTTCAGTGCCGTGGCGTGTCGCGCGCCGATTCGGGCGATGCGCTCGCGTCGGGCGGTGGACGCGCCACGGCACCGGGCAGGTCCAGGTGCAGCGCGGCCCTGGCCAGCAGGTGCGCGGAAATCGGCGCGGTGATGAACAGGAACAGCGACACCAGCAACTCGTGCAGGCTGAGGCCCTCGCCGGCGACGCTGAAATAGACCGACGACGCGACGAGCAGGCAACCCACCCCCAGCGTCGTCGCCTTGGTCGGGCCGTGCAGGCGCGTGTAGAAATCCTGCAGGCGGACCAGTCCCAGCGAGCCGATGAAGGTGAAGAGCGCGCCCACGACCACCAGGACGCTCAGCAGGATTTCGAGCGCGGGGTTCATTCGATGATGTCTCCGCGCAGCAGGAACTTCGCCAGCGCCACGGTGCCGACGAAGCCCATCAGGGCGATGAGCAGGGCCGCCTCGAAATATAGCGGGCTCGCCAGCCGGATGCCGAACAGCACCAGCAGGGCGATGGCGTTGATGTAGAGCGTGTCGAGCGCCAGGATGCGATCCGGCGCGTGCGGCCCGCGCAGCAGTCGCACGACGCTGAGCACGAAGGCGGCCCCGACCAGCGCGAAGGCGATGGCCAGCGCGACGTTCAGCATTCGAAGATCTCCCTGAGCGGCGCCTCGAAGCGCGACTTGATGGTGGCGACCAGCGCCACGGTGTCGGCGCAATCCAGTGCATGGACCAGCAGCTCCCGTCGGTCCGCCGAGAGCCGTGCCGATACCGTGCCCGGCGTGAGGCAGATGATGTTGGCGAGCAGGCTGATCGCGAGCTCGTCGCGCAGCGCGAGCGGCACCACGACGAAGGCCGGGCGTAGCGCGCGCGGGCCCGCAAGGACCAGCCGCGCGACGGCGAAATTGGCGAGCAGCACATCCTGCAGGAACACGCCCGCGAGGCCGAGCAGCGCGCGGGGGCGGCGGATGCGCACCCGCTCGGGCCAGAAGGCGAGCGTGAAGCGCGGGATCACCAGCCCCAGCAGCAGCCCGAGCACGAGGTGTCCCGGCGCGAGGCTGTTGTTCAGCAGCAGCCACGTTGCCATGAGCACCGGGGTGAGCAGCGGATGCGGCAGCCAGCGCGCGAACCCGTTCATGGCGTCACTCCCAGCACCGCGTGGATGTAGGCCGCCGGCGCGAGCAGTTGCGCGGCGGTGGCTTGCGCGAATTCCACCGCTGGCCCCGCGCCCAGCGTGAGCGCGGCGATCAGTCCGAGCAGGCCGCCCACGGCGAGCAGTTCGCGTGGCGTGGGCGCTCCCGCGGCACCGGGCGGCTGCTGCACCGGCGCGCCATCGGCCGTGCTGGAACTGAGGAAAAGCCGGCTCCCCGCGCTCGCGAGCGCGATCACGCCGGTCAGCGCGCCGAGCAGG
>JAKJFB010000769.1 GCA_022705125.1 Pseudomonadota bacterium | reverse complement strand
TGAGTCGAACCAGCGACAAGTCCGGCAGTCCATTTCATGCCGCACCCCCGCGCAGGTGTCCGCGCTGTTCCAGTTCCTGGGCCACCGCGCCGATGTCGCCCGCGCCCTGCAGCAGCAGCAGATCGCCGTCGCGCAGCGCGCTGCCTCCAGCCTCCTCGCCCTCATCAACGACATCCTCGACCTCTCGAAAATCGAGCATGGCAGGATCGAGCTCGAAAACATCTCCTTCGATCCCCTGAGCGTGGCCGACGACACGCTTGCCATGATCGCCCCGCGTGCCGAGGCCCAGAAACTGGCGCTCCAGCTCGACACCCCGCCCGGCCTGCCGGCCCGCATCCTCGGCGACCCCACACGCCTACGCCAGGTGCTCATCAACCTCGCCGGCAACGCCGTCAAATTCACCCAGCGCGGCAGTGTCACGCTCTCGATCACACCCGTGCGGCAGGAGTGCGCCTGCGTTGTCCTGAAATTCAGCGTGCGCGACACGGGCATCGGGATGGATGCAGCGACCCTCGCGAAACTCTTCCACAAGTTCACACAGGGAGACAGCTCGATGACGCGCCGCTACGGCGGCACCGGACTCGGGCTGGCGATCTCCCAGCGCCTCGTGCAGCGCATGGGCGGCGAGATCGCGGTGCGCAGCCAGCCAGGCGCCGGATCGGAGTTCAGTTTCGAACTCCCCTTTCTCATCACGGACAAAAACACGCCCGATGCCTCCGGCCGCGCCGTCCCCCACGCAACCCAGGGCGCCCAGGTGCCCGCCAACACGCCGATCCTCGTGGTTGAGGACGATTGGGCCAACCAGCGCGTGCTCGAACTGCTCCTGCGCCAGTTCGGCTACCTGCCCACGATCGTCGACAACGGCACCGACGCGCTCGCCCGGGCCTGCTCCGGACCGTGGGCCCTCGTTTTGATGGACATCCAGATGCCCGGCCTCGACGGACGGGAAACCACGCGCCTGATCCGGCGCCATCTGGCCGGCCGGCGGCTCCCCATCGTGGCCATCTCGGGCAATGTGCGCCCAGAGG
>JAKJFB010000768.1 GCA_022705125.1 Pseudomonadota bacterium | reverse complement strand
CGCGCTGGGCTCGCTGGCCATAGCGGCCAGCTTCTGCACGGCACTGTGGTCCGGCGTCTCGGCCGCCTCGATCATCACGACCAGCTTCAATCCGGTGCTCCTGCTGCTCACGGAGCTCGCGCGCGATGCGAGCTGGTTCCTGTTCCTGTTCCGCACGCTCAGCGTGCGCGACGACAGCGATGCGCCGGTCGCACCGGTGCACTGGCTCATGCCGGTGGCGCTGGCCGTGTTCGCGGGCTGCGCCGGCGTACTGATCGCGCCGCTGTGGCTCGCAGCCGGCAGCGAGCTCGCCGGCGCACTGGTCGAGGCCGGCCTGGTGATCTGGGTGGTGGTCTCGATCATCGGCCTGCTGCTGATCGAGCAGATCTACCGCAACTGCACTCCGGACGAGCGCTGGGGGCTCAAGTTCCTGTGTATCGGGCTAGGGGCGGTGTTCGCCTACGACTTCTACATGTACGCGGACGCGTTGCTGTTCAAGCAGCTCGACCTGGGGCTGTGGAGCGCGCGCGGCATCGTGAACGCCATCGCGGCGCCGCTGATCGCGATCTCCATCGCCCGCAACCCGAAATTCAACATCGGCATTCACGTCTCGCGCGACGTGGTGCTGCACTCGGTCACGGTGTTCGGGGCGGGCAGCTACCTGCTGCTGATGGCCACGGTGGGCTACTTCATCCGCTTCTACGGTGGCAGCTGGGGCGGCGTGCTGCAGATCGCCTTCCTGTTCGGCACGGGCCTGTTGCTGGTGGTGCTGCTGTTCTCGGACAAGATCCGCCGGCGGCTGCGCGTGTTCCTGAACAAGCACTTCTTCAGCTACAAGTACAACTACCGCGAGGAATGGCTGAAGTTCACCCAGGCGCTGGCCGAGACCACCGAGGAAGTGCCCGAGCGCGTGGTGCGTGCGGTGGCGACCCTGGTGAGCAGCCCCGGCGGGATGCTGTGGGAATTCTCGGCGCTCGGGCACGCACGCCTGCTGACGCGCTGGAACATGCCGGAGCCGGAACCGGGTCAGCCCGTGGACTTGGAATCGCTCGCGCACTTCCTGGAA
>JAKJFB010000767.1:353-1048 GCA_022705125.1 Pseudomonadota bacterium | reverse complement strand
CCTCAGCGTCGGATGGACGAGGAACATCAGGCCCGTCTTCCCCAGCTCCCTGGCGACCGTCAGGCGTTCCGCCGGCCGGCAATCCATATGCTCGAAGGCCTTTTCCAGGTAAACCTCGGGACAGATCCCGGTATAGCACGGCACGCCCCTTCGGTTGATCTCCTCCAGGATGCGGTCGCGGCTCCAGCCGGAACGGAGGCGCTCCGGCCGAACGAAGAGATAGCACTTGTACCAGGCATGGATGAAATCCTCCGGCACAGCAGGCACCCTGAGGGCGGGCAGAGTCCTCGCCGTCGCCCGGATCGCCCCGGCGTGGAGGGTTCGGGTCGCGTGCCACCCGGGCATGCGCTCGAGCTGGATGCGCCCGATGGCGGCCTGGATCTCCGTGAGCCTCCAGTTGGTGCCGAAGGCCTCGTGCAGCCAGCGGAACCCGGGCGGGTGCTGCCGCCGGTAGACGGCGTCCCAGGACTTGCCGTGGTCCTTGAACGACCAGGCCTTCTCCCACCACTCCCGGCGGTTCGTGGTCAGCATCCCGCCCTCGCCGCCCGTCGTGATGATCTTGTCCTGGCAGAACGACCAGGCGCCCAGATCGCCGATGGCCCCCACCGGCCGGCCCTTGTAGCGGGCCCCGTGGGCCTGGGCGCAGTCCTCTATGACGTAGAAACCCTTCTCTGCGGCCAGGTCGGTAATCGGGT
>JAKJFB010000767.1:0-343 GCA_022705125.1 Pseudomonadota bacterium | reverse complement strand
AGGGCATCCCGGCCAGGTGCACGCAGATCACGGCCCGCGTCCGTGGCGTGAGGACGGCGCGGACGGACTCGGCGGTGATGTTCTGGCTGTCCCGGTCCACGTCGGCAAAGACGGGCCTTGCCCCGGCGTTGACCACGCAGGAGACGGAGGCGATGAAGGTACGCGGCGACACCACCACGTCGTCCCCGCGGCCGATGCCAAGCACGTGGAGGGCCAGGTCCAGGGCCACCGTCCCGTTTGCCAGGGCGACGGCGTGTGCGGAAGCCGTCCAGGCGGCAAACTCCTTTTCGAACTCCCGGCACTCCGTTCCCGTCCAGTAGTTCACCCGGTTGGAAAGCAGCAC
>JAKJFB010000766.1 GCA_022705125.1 Pseudomonadota bacterium | reverse complement strand
TGGAAGTCCTCCTCCTTCCCGTTGTGCGGCGTCGCCGTCATCAGAAGGAGGTGGCGGGTATGAGCCCCGAGCAGTTCCCCCAGCCTGAACCGCTGCGTCTTGTTCACCTTTGAGCCGTAGTAAGTCGCCGACATCTTGTGAGCCTCGTCCACCACCACGAGATCCCACTGTGTACGACCGAGTTTCTCCTGCAGTTCCTCGTTGCGGGAGAGCTGGTCGAGCCTGGCGATCAGCAGGGGATGGTCATCGAACGGGTTGCCGCCGAGCGATTGTTCCGCGAGGTCGTGAGAGAAGATGGTGAACTCAAGGCCGAACTTCTCATACATCTCATCCTGCCACTGCTCCACGAGACTCCCCGGAGCGACGATCAGGATCCGTTCGGCATCTGCCCGCATCAGGAGCTCGCGGATCAGAAGCCCTGCCATGATCGTCTTGCCGGCGCCCGGATCGTCCGCAAGGACAAACCGCAACGGCTGCCGGGGGAGCATCGATTCATAAACCGCCGTGATCTGATGGGGAAGAGGTTCGACGTTCGAGGTATGCACCGCCATCATCGGGTCGAAGAGATAGGCGAGGTCAATCCGGTAAGCCTCAGCAGCAAGTTTGAACTCCTCGCCGGGTGCGTCGAACGCCCACGGCCTGCCCGCCTCCGCGAGGGAGAGGGAGGGCTCGCTGGAGCGGAAGAGCATCTGCTCCTTGAGCTGCCCGTCGGCAGTTTTGTAGTAGACCGTCAGCGCGTTCTCGCCGACAGACTCGGTCGTGACGATCTTCACGATCTGGCCCGGTTCAATCCCGTTGATGGTCGCATCTTTCTTTATGTCTTCCAGTCGTAGCATGGGCTGATGCCTCTGATCTTGCGACCTCTGTGTCCTAAATGACCTGCAGGTCCAAGTTTGGTATCCTGAAACTACCTGTATGTTCAAGCCGGGATTAATGCTTCGAAAGAACTCTGCCAGACTGATATCTCTCTTCCCTGGCTGCAACCCATTGATATAACAAGTTCTTCTTGGAAATGCTCAAATCCACCTTCCGCAGTAAGACGATCGCGTCCT
>JAKJFB010000765.1 GCA_022705125.1 Pseudomonadota bacterium | reverse complement strand
GATCAGGCGCTGCGACACCGGGCCCAGTGCGGCGACGTGGGCGAGATCTCGCCGCGCATTCCGCGCGGCTGATCGGGATCGGGCATCGCGGGTTGCGCGAGGGCCGGCACCCGGTAGCCGGGCAAGCCCGGCTCTACTCGAGGATTTGTTCGTAAAGCCGGGCTTGCCCGGCTGCTCCGCGACTGCCGTCCAACTTTCCGTATCACGCTCCCGCTCCGACCCCGCATTTGCCACGAACCGGCCCGCCCTTCGCCCCGAAATCCGGGTACAGTGCTGCGTCGCAACATTGCACACGCCGCCGAGGATCCCGTGTCCCGCCTGACCCAAAAGCCCGATCTGACCATCGCCATCGCCGGTGCCACCGGCGCGGTGGGCGAAACCCTGCTCTCGATCCTGGAAGAGCGCCAGTTTCCCTTCGCCAACCTGATTCCGCTCGCCAGCGAGCGCTCGGCCGGTGAGCGGGTCAAGTGCGGTGCGCGCAGCTTTACCGTGCAGGAACTGGACAGCTTCGACTTCAAGGGCGTCGACATCGCGTTCTTCTCGGCCGGCGGCAAGGTGTCTCGGGTGCACGCGCCGCGCGCAGCAAGGGCGGGCGCGGTGGTGATCGACAACACCTCCGAGTTCCGCTACGACGACGACGTGCCGCTGGTGGTGTCGGAGGTCAACCCGGATCAGATCGCGAACCGGCCGCGGGGCATCATCGCCAACCCGAACTGCTCGACCATGCAACTGATGGTGGCGCTGGCGCCGATCCATCGCGCGGTGGGCATCGAGCGCATCAACGTGGCCACCTACCAGTCGGTCTCGGGTGCCGGACGCTCCGGCCTTGAGGAACTGGGGCGCCAGACGGCGGCGATGCTGAATTTCCAGGAAGTGAAGACCGAGCGATTCCCGCTGCAGATCAGCTTCAACCTGATCCCGCACATCGATGATTTCCAGGACAACGGCTACACCAAGGAAGAAATGAAGCTGGTGTGGGAGACGCGCAAGATCCTCGGGGACGAGCGATCCAGGTGAACCCGACCGCGGTGCGCGTGCCGGTGTTCTACGGTCATTCCGAGGCGGTCAATGTC
>JAKJFB010000764.1 GCA_022705125.1 Pseudomonadota bacterium | reverse complement strand
CAATGAACTGTTCGCCCGCGCCATCCTGCGCATGGGCGTGCCGGTCAGCCCGCGCAACATCTTCCCCAGCAACATCCAGGGCATGCCGACCTGGTACGAGCTGCGCGTCTGCGAGGCCGGTTGGCTGGGGCGGCGCGGCGGCGTCGACCTGATGGTGGCCATGAACCCGCAGACCTGGGCTCAGGACCTCCAGGAGATCGAGCCCGGCGGCTACCTGTTCTACGACTCGACCAAGCCGCCGGAGTCCTTGCGCGACGACGTGCACGCCATCGGCATGCCGGTCACCGCGATCTGCAACGGCACCTACGAGGACCCGCGCCAGCGCACGCTCTACAAGAACATCATGGTGATCGGCGCACTGGCCGAGTTGATGAGCGTCGAGTTGACCGTCGTCGAGCAGCTGCTGGCCGAACAGTACAAGGGCAAGGAGCGCCTGCTCGACGGCAATGTGCGCGCGCTCAAGGCCGGCGCCAGCTTCGCCCGCGAACACCTGGCCGAAGCGAATGCGGCGGGCCGCGCCCGAGCGTTCGCGCCTCCATCGGCAAGCGGCGAGCCTGGGGGCTGGCCTTCGCCGGTCGGGCTGACGGTGCGCCGCGCCGATCGCGTCGGCGCGCGCATCTTCATGGAGGGCAACGCCGCCAGCGCGCTGGGCATGGTGTACGGCGGCGCCACGGTCTGCGCCTGGTACCCGATCACGCCGTCCACCTCGGTGGCCGAGGCCTTCGCCGGCTACTGCAAGCAATTCCGCACCGGCCCCGAGGGCGAATCGCGCCACGCCATCGTGCAGGCCGAGGACGAGATCGCCGCCATCGGCATGATCCTGGGCGCCGGCTGGAACGGCGCGCGCTCCTTCACCGCCACCAGCGGGCCGGGCGTCAGCCTGATGACCGAGTTCCTCGGCTTCGCCTATTTCGCCGAGGTGCCGCTGACCCTCATCAACGTGCAGCGCGGCGGACCCTCCACCGGCATGCCGACGCGCACCCAGCAGGCCGATGTCCTGGCCTGCGCCTGGGCCTCGCACGGCGATACCAAGCACGTGCTGCTGTTCCCTGAAGACCCCCACGAGGCCTTCGAGTTC
>JAKJFB010000763.1 GCA_022705125.1 Pseudomonadota bacterium | reverse complement strand
GTCCGGGCTGGATATGGCGAAGCCACGTCCTGCCCGTGGCATGGGCAGGATCATTCAGGATGCCTGCCGGGCGCGGTCACGCATTATAGATAGCGGTACGCCTTGCTCCCCAACCGAGTTGTCACCTGGGCGAATCGCCGTGCCAGCACCCCGTGGGATTTCACAGGAGCGACCGATCGCACGACCGCACACTCGCCCGAGGGCATCAGCCCGTTGAGTCTGTGCTTGCGTCGGCCTTTGCGATTGCCTACATGCAGGGACATGCCTGCACGTTGTCGCGCAGAGGCAGTGACGCCCTGCAAATCGTTTGACCTGGCCGCCTATCTCGAGAAGAGCGCCTCGGCCGTGAACCGCGCTCTCGATGCCTTTCTCCCCAAGGCAACCGTCAAGCCCGTCACCATCCATCGGGCCATGCGCTATTCCCTGTTCGCCGGCGGCAAACGCATGCGACCGGCGCTCTGCCTGGCAGCCGCCGAAGCCTGCGGCGGACGCCGAGCCGAGGCCATGCCTCTGGCCTGCGCCGTCGAGTGCATCCACACCTACTCCCTGATCCACGACGACCTGCCGGCCATGGACAACGACGATCTGCGCCGGGGCAAGCCGACCAACCACAAGGTCTTCGGAGAGGGCATTGCGGTGCTGGCCGGCGACGCGCTGTTGACCCAGGCGTTCGAGATCGCGGCCCAGTGTCGGGGTTGGCCGTGCTATTCCCACCGGGACATCGTTCTCGAGTTGGCTCGAGCCTCGGGATCGCTACAACTGGTGGGCGGTCAGGTGGCCGACCTCGAGGCCGAGGGCAAGTCGATCTCCAAATCCCAATTGCGTTACATTCACGAGCGCAAGACCTCGGCCCTGCTCTGTTGCTCGGTCCGGCTCGGGGGGATGAGCGCCAACTGCACGCCCCGACAGCTCGTCGCTCTCACCGATTTCGGCTACCACGTTGGACTCGCCTTCCAGGTGATCGACGACATTCTCGATGTCACCCAGACCAGTCAGCAACTGGGCAAGACCGCCGGCAAAGACACAGCCGTGCAAAAGGCGACCTACCCGGCCATTGTCGGCCTTGACAGATCGCGGCGAATCGCTGCTGAACTCACCCA
>JAKJFB010000762.1:701-1103 GCA_022705125.1 Pseudomonadota bacterium | reverse complement strand
CGAACCAGTCGCGCAGTGTCATTCCCATGTGTTGATTCACCGTCTGCCCGGTGACTTGATGCAGCTCGACGACCGGATACGCCGGCCCGCCATCGTCGTGAACGCTCATTTCTTCCTCCTGTTGAGTTTTTTCCGTAGCCGGCAGTTTTCTCCTGCCAGCCGCTCCAGTTCCTCGGCAGCCAGCGAGCGCAACACCGGCCAGAATTCAGCGCTCCGACTGCGCAACAGCTGCGGCAGCGAGCGCATGTACCTGGCCGGTTTCATTGCTCTGTCCTCGCTGATCGTGCGATTGAGATCAGCAGATCGCGGAAGGCTGGAGGCGTGGCATTGCGAATGCGCGTCTTGTGTTTTCCGCCGACCATCGCCACCACGCCGATGCGCCTGGCCTTCTCATATCCGTAG
>JAKJFB010000762.1:0-603 GCA_022705125.1 Pseudomonadota bacterium | reverse complement strand
TGTCGGCTTCCGGCTTGCGTGCCCGTAGTGGCCCTGCTCGACGTAGCAGACCCAGTACCATTCGCGCCTCTGCCATCCAGCGCCAGCGGCAGGCTTGAGCAGGCCAAACGCATCCCATGCCTTGCTGTGCGCCGGATGTTCAAGGACGCCTCCGCAGCGCATGACAGCGTGCAGAGCAGCATCGAAGCATCCGCCGTCGTCGCCCAATTGGTACTGATGCGGCTTGCGAGTGCTGCCATGCCAGAACCGGCCCCAGCGCTGGCAAGGAGGATGAGCAACCACCGGATGCGGGCCGTCATACTGCCGAGCGTCCCGGGCCTCGTCCCACGGATCGACGCCGGGCAAACCGAAATAGGCCCCGTCGGTCTCTACGTAGAGCGCTGCGACTGTATTCACGTCAGCAAACCCGACTTTGCCGCCTGTCTGAGCGCGACTTGAGCCTTCGTTCGAATCATTTCGCTGTTAGCAAAAGAGGCGATCTTTGCCATCTCGTGGATCTCCGCCAGAACCTCGTGCTGAAAGCGCAATTGCGCCTCCATCCGTTTGATGAGCGCATCTCTTGCCTCGATGGTGGCGTTGAGCTTCTTCACGTCCTCGGACGCT
>JAKJFB010000761.1 GCA_022705125.1 Pseudomonadota bacterium | reverse complement strand
CTGTTGCTCGGGCAGGCGTGGGAGCAGAACGAAGGCTGGGAATTCGATCCGGACCAGTGGCGGGAACTCGACGACCTGCCGATGGCACTGCTCGCCCGCAACGGCGAGCGCGAACTCGTGCCCTGCGCCGAGCGCTGGTTGAGCGATGTCGCCGCCCAGACCCTCGATGGTCTGGGCGCCACCGTGCTGCTCAGTCGACGCGACCGCAATCAGGCCTCGGTCCTCCGTTTCCGTTCACTGGCCGGCGCCCTGCGGGGCCGCTGGAACGACTGAAATCAAAATCAATCGTGCAGGGATGCACGGTTATTTTTAAGTTTTATTTTTATACCATCATATTTTTAATAAAACTTGAATAAAACCGGATATCTGACAACTGTCCAGATATCCGGAAAACAGAAGCATTCAGGCAGCCGTCGGAACGCCCGCACCCGTCGCCGTAACGGCTCGATCCAGAAACACCTTCATGCGCCGCGGCCGCACCCAGACCGGTTCGCCGGTGGCGTAGGCTTCGAGCTGGAAGCGCTCGCGGGTCAGCTCGACTTCGAGCGGCTCGCCATCGCCGTCGAGCTTCAGCTCCAGGCGCACGACCGGCCCGAGCGGGCGCACCTCGGTGATCGTCGCCGCCAGCGCGGCCTCACCGGCGCTGCGGCTCAGGTCGATGTCGTGCGGGCGCACGTAGGCGAGTGCCGGCGCGTGCTCGGCGTCATCGTGCTCCGGCGCCGGCACGCGCAGGCCGGCGACGCTGGCGATGCCGTCGTGCACGCGCGAATGGAACAGGTTGACGTTGCCGAGGAACTGATAGACGAAAGGCGAAGCCGGATTGGAATAGACCTCGTCGGGCGAGCCGATCTGCTCGATGTGGCCGCGGTTCATGACCACGATGCGATCGGCGACCTCCAGGGCTTCCTCCTGGTCGTGGGTCACGAACACGCTGGTCACATGCAGCTCGTCGTGCAGCCGGCGCAGCCAGCGGCGCAGCTCCTTGCGCACCTGGGTGTCGAGGGCGCCGAAGGGCTCATCGAGCAGCAGCACCTGCGGCTCGACCGCGAGCGCCCGCGCCAGTGCCACGCGCTGGCGCTGGCCGCCGGAGAGCTGCGCGGGGTAGCGGGAAAGA
>JAKJFB010000760.1:475-1115 GCA_022705125.1 Pseudomonadota bacterium | reverse complement strand
CCTGCTCGAGCAGGCGGATCTCTTCGCGGATGAAGTCCATCGCATCGTCCAGGTCGACGAAACGCCGTTCGTATCCACTTTGAACGTGCCGCACGGCTATCCGCGCAGCCACAGGCGGGCCAGAGCCGCCTGCATCGGCGCCGGAAGTCGCAGCTACAACGCCAGGCTTGACGAACCTCATTATGAACGACGCGATCACAGTCTCGCGAGCCATACGCCAAATCCTCCGAACTTCTTCCTACCTAGATACCCATCAGAAGCTGCCAACCTGGATTGGGGGAGTGGGCGGCGCTCCGACCGGGCGGAGCGCCGGCCAGCCCCGAAAAACCTCTGTACCCAAAAGTGGACGTAGACTGTCTATCTCTCTACGATCAAAGCTATGCCCATGCCGCCGCCAATGCACAGAGTGGCGAGTCCATACCTGACGTCCCTCTTCTGCATCTCGTGAAGCAAGGTGACGAGGATCCTCGCCCCGCTGGCGCCGATCGGATGACCCAGGGCGATCGCGCCGCCATTCACGTTGACCTTGGCAGCATCCCAGCCCAAGTCGCGCCCGACTGCCAGCGACTGCGACGCAAATGCCTCATTAGCCTCGATCAAGTCAATGTCGGCCACCGTCAACCCAGCCTTAGCCAGCGCC
>JAKJFB010000760.1:0-418 GCA_022705125.1 Pseudomonadota bacterium | reverse complement strand
ATCCCCATCACGCTGGGATCCACGCCGGCTGACGCATACGCTTTGACCTTCGCAAGCGGCGCCAGACCCATTGCCTTCGCCCGATCCGCCGACATGACTACTACCGCTGCCGCCCCATCATTGATGCCCGACGCGTTGCCCGCAGTCACCGTCCCATCCTTCTTGAAGGCAGGCTTGAGTTTTGAGAGGGACTCCACTGTCGTGCCCGGCCTGACGTGTTCGTCTTTGTCGAATCTGATCGGGTCGCCCTTGCGCTGAGGAAGCATCACCGGCACGATCTCGTCGGCGAACCTGCCTGACTCGATGGCCGCTGCTGCCTTAGCCTGGCTGGCCGCGGCAAACTCGTCCTGCTCCGCACGGGAAATGCCGTACTGCTCAGCCACTTTCTCCGCAGTGATGCCCATGTGCGTATCGCCGA
>JAKJFB010000075.1 GCA_022705125.1 Pseudomonadota bacterium | reverse complement strand
TCCGCGAGATCGATGTAGACGGCGAAAGCCTCGCCTCCCGCTGCCACGACTTCATCCGCCACCGCTTTCGCACCGGCTTCGTTGATGTCGGCCGCGCACACGCGTGCGCCCTCCGCGGCAAGCCGGCGCACGGTCGCGGCCCCGATGCCGCTGCCGGAACCGATCACGATCAGTGCCTTGTTCTCCAGTCTGCTCGTCATGCAGCCCTCCTCCCCTCGATGCGTGGCGCGGATCAATAGCGCTGGCCGATGCCGCCGTCGTGATAGATGGATGCCCCCGTCACGAAGCGTGCCTCTTCGGACGCCAGGTAGACGAAGGCATGTGCCGTGTCCTCGGGCTGACTGGAGATGCCGAGTGGACCCATGGCGGCCAGAGCTGCCTCGGCGGCCGCCTCCGTCTCCCACATGCCGGCCGCGACCCAATCGGCGAAGCCTTCCCGGATCAGCGGCGTGATCGTCATGCCCGGATGCACCGAGTTCACGCGGATCTTCTTCGGCCCGAATTCGATCGCTCCGCACAGCGTGAGCATGCGCGCGGCCGCCTTCGAGACGTGATAGCCGATATTGGTCGCATTCGGCATGTACGAGGCCATCGAAACCGTGTTGACGATCGCGCCGCCACCGGAGAAGCGCTTCACGGCTTCGGCGAGTGCCGGTGCGCAGCTCTTCATGCCGAGGAACAGCCCGTCGTGATTGACCGCCATCGCCTTGCGCATATCCTCCAGCGAGGTCGTCTCGATGCCGCCGTGCACCGAGATGCCGGCGTTGTTCACCAGCACGTCGAGTGCGCCGAATTCCACCAGCACCCACTGCAGGACACGCTGCCAGTCCTGCTCCGACGTGACGTCCTGCTGGAGCAGCCGGAAGCGCTCGCCGCCGGGCTGCGCCGCGACGCGCGTGCGGATTGCGTCCGCCTCTTCCGTGCGGAAATCCGTGCCGATCACTGCCTTCGCGCCCTCGCGCAGAAAGGCCTCGCAGATCGCGAGACCGATGTTGCCGATGCGGCCTGCGCCCGTGACGATCGCGACCTTGTCCTGCAAGCGCCCCATGGATATTCCTCCCGAATTCAAAGATTCACGTACACACGTGGCGCGCGGGCCGGTTCGCCCCGCTTCATGCGCCCATGCCCCAGCGCGGCACGGGCCCGCGTGGCAGCTGCGGATAAACCTCGCGCTCGAACAGCCGCAGCATCTTCCACGCGCGCGCCGGCTCGATGCCGCCGAACAGCGGCGTCAGGTAGAGCGAGCTGTGATCACCCAGCCCTTGCGCCAGTTCGACCGTCTGCTGCGGCGTCAGCACCTGGTAGGCCGCGCTCTGGCGCACGGTCTCGGCCGTCATGCCCCCGGCGTAGGGACCGATCGGCTTGCCGTAGGCCGCGCTGGTCCAGCGCGCATAGGAATCGAGCACGTGCAGCACGTGCGGCGCGATCCACTCCCAGTCTCGCTCCGGCTCTTCCGACACCCACAGGAAGGTCGGCCCCTGCTGCGGGTACAGCCCGGGATCGGCGTTGCCGAGCTTCAGGCACTCGTCGCGGTAGGGTTGCCAGACGTCGGCGGAGAACAGCGGCACGAGAAAGCCGTCGGCGATGCGCGCCGCGGCGCGCGCGACCTTGGGCGCCATACCGCCCAGCAGCACCGGAACCGGCTTGTCCGGCAGCGGCGAAATGCGGCCGGGACGCCCCTCCCACTCGAAGGCTTCGCCCGAGAAGGCCTGCCCGAGGAATTGCGCGATGCGGCAGGTGAAGTCGAAGCGGTCTTCGAGCTTGCGACCGTACATCGCGAACTCCACCGGCCGGTAGCCGAAGCCGAGCCCGAGCTCTATGCGACCGTCGCTCACGAGCTGCGCGACCGCGAGATCCTCCGCGAGACGCACCGGGTCGTAGCAGGAAGCCAGCAGCACGGCCGTGCGCAGGCGGATGCGCCGCGTGCGTCCCGCCATCGCGCTGGCGAGCACCAACGGCGAGGGGTTGTAACCGTCCTCGGCGAGGTGGTGCTCGCCGAAGCCGATCACGTCGAAGCCGATCGCGTCGGCCCACGCCGCGCAGTCCAGCGCCGCGGCGTACAGCTCTCGGCGCGGGGCGCCGAAGGCCGGCGCACGCATGTCGAAGATCATCACCAGTTCCACGATTCACCTCCGCACGGCATCGATTGCAGAGCCCGCGACACGGACACCGGCGCGTGGACGCTCAAATCCCCATCAGCTGCGCCGCGGAGCGCCCGAAGAAGGCCTCGCGCGCGCCCGGGGCGAGGCCGGCGAGCTGCGCGTCGTAGAGCGCGACCGCTTCCTGGTGGCCCTCGACGTGCGGGAAGTCCGAGGAGAATACGACCAGGCCTTCCGGAATGCGGTCGAGCGTCGGGCGCAGCACGTCCTGCTGGTGCACCACCGAGACGCGCACCTGCCGCTGCATGTACTCGCTGGGCTTCAGCGGCAGCTCGTAGGGCGCCATCGTCAGCAGGCGCGGGCGCGCGTTGTCGGCCTCGAGGTCGATGGTGTCGAGGAAGTGCGGCAGCCAGTCGATGCCGAGCTCCGAGACCAGGATGCCGAGCTTAGGGTGGCGCTCGAGCACGCCGCCGAAGATCATCGCGCCGAGCGCCATCTGCGGCACCAGCTGGCGCGCCAGCGCAGCGAGGCGGTAGAACGCCGCGAGGTCGCCGCCGTTGTTGGCCCAGCCCGGGTGCATCGCCGCACGCCCGCCGCCGACGTGGAACATGATCGTGACGCCGAGGTCTTCCGCCGCCGACCAGAAGCGTTCGAAGTCGGGGTGGTTCAGCGCCTTGCCGCCGTGCGGGTCGGCCTTCACGAAGGCGACACGCGAGCCGCCGGCGCGCATGCGCGTGATCTCCGCGACGCTCCAGTCGACGTCCATCAGGTCGACCACGGTCGCGGGAATGAGGCGCTCCGTGTAGCCGTGCAGCCGCTCGGCGGCCCAACGGTTGTACGTCTCCAGCGCCGGCAGCGCGAGCGAGGGATCCTTGCGCATCGCATGGCGGTACGGGTGGTAACCAGAACTCGGCAGCAACACCTGCTTCTCGATGCCGCGCGCGTCCATCCAGGCAATGCGCGCCTCGGGCTCGTGGGCCGCGGGCAGGAACGAGCCCGATTCCACCGCGGTCGGCGGCGGCTCGCCCTCGCCGCTGAGGAAGCGCTCGTAGGAATCGCGCACGTAGTCCGGTACCAGCGCCAGCGGATCTGGGCGCAGCTCCGGCGGCACCGAGGCGAACAGATCGCCGACCACGATGTCGATGAACTGCTCGGCCACCGTCATCTTCGGCAGCTTCGCCGCGAGTGCCGGGTTGGCCTGCTCGAACCAGCCGTAGGGTTCGTTGAAGTGGCTGTCGACGTCGATGATGCGCATGGTTCTCCCGCCGCGGCTTGCGATGGACTTAATTAAACGTTTCCGTATTATTATCGCGGACCGGAAACAGCGTCAACCAGGTGAGCACGAGATGTCGGACAGGATTTCGCAGGGCTCCTCGGGGGCGCGCAGCTCGGCGCGCCGCGGACGCCCGACCGCGGCGGAGGCAAAACAGAAGGACGAACGCATCCTCGCGGCGGCGACTGCCGCCTTCGTCGCTCACGGCATGCAGGCAAGCATCGAGGCGATCGCGCAGGCGGCGGGAGTGTCCAAGCCCACGCTGTACGCGCGCTACCCGGACCGCCTCGCGCTGTTCGAGGCCGTGCTCGGTCAGCTGCACCGCAACCGCCCGAGCATGGATACGGTGATCACTGCGGAGATGCCGCTGGCCACGGCGCTCGAGCGCTACGCCCGCGCGCTGCTTCCCGCGCTGACCAGCCCGGAAGTGGGCGCCTTCCACCGCTTCACGCTGCAGGGATCGCCGCTGGAGCGGCAGGCGCGGCGCGTGATGATCCGCGACTTCAATGCCGCCTTCGTCTCACCGCTGGTCGATTACCTGAACGCATGCGCCTCCAGCGGCAACATGGGCGCGGGCATCGATGCGACGACCGCCGCGCGGATGTTCGTGCACCAGGTCATCGGGCTCATCGACTACCACGTCGCAACGCGGGACAGCCGGGCTGCGGCCATCCGCGGCGCGCGGCGCGAACTCGCCTCCGTCATCGCCATCTTCATCGGCGGGCTGCAGCCGCGCGCCGACCTCAGCCCTGCAGCATCTGCACGACCTCGATGAGCCGCCCGTCCACGTCGGCCACGAAGCCGACGCGGACACCGTGCTCCGGATCGTCCTTGGGTGCCTGGATGATCCTGCCGCCTGCGGCCGGTACGCGTGCCACCAATTCATCGACGCTGGATGTCACGAAACCGAGGATCACGTCGCTTGCGGCAGGCGCCGGACGCCGGGGCCACTTCCAGATCACCAGCGGCAGATCGCCCTCCATGCTCGTGCCCTTGACCATGATGATTTCCGACATCGGCTCGCCGGCGACGTCCGACTGTACGCGCTGGAATTCCTTGTAATCGAATACCCGCTTGTAGAAATCGGCGGTCCGATCCAGATCATCGACGACGATCTTGGTGAAACTGTAGTTGTTGCTCAGGGTGCTCATGAACCTTCTCCGTTTGGTTATTGCAGGGGAGACGGCGAGCTGCGCAGACAGCCTGCCGTGATGGCCATCAGAGATCCGCGACTTTCAGCACGATCTTGCCGCGCGTGTGGCCGCCCTGGATGTCACGATGCGCATCCGCGGCCTCGCGCAGCGCGAACTCGCGCAGCGGCGGCAGCTTCACGTGGCCGGCGACCAGCAATTCACCGATCTTCGTGAGCGTGGGCCCGCAACCGATGTCGGTCATCGTCGAGAACACGCGCTTCACGCCCCTGGCCGCACCGGCGGCCGCGGCCGCCGGGATGTCGCCGTCGTCGTTCAGCGTCGGGATGCTGACGAAGGTGCCGCCCGCACGCACCAGGTCCAGCCCGTTCGGCAGCGTGCTCACGCCCACCGCGTCCATCAGGTAATCGAGCCCGCCCGGCGCCCACGTGGCAACGGCCTCGGCGATGTTCTCCCGGCGGTAGTCGATCACGCGCTCCACGCCGAGCTCGCGCAGGTACTCGACGTTCGGCGTGCTGCAGGTCGCCGCCACATGCGCACCGGCCCAGCGCGCGAACTGCACCGCGAAGCCGCCCAGTCCGCCCGATCCGCCGTGGATCAGCGCGCGCTGTCCGGCCTTGAGCTCGCCGCGATCGAACAGGCCCTGCCACGCGGTGAGCGCGGCAACGGGCAACGCGGCGGCCTGCGCGAAGCTCAGCCCCTGCGGCATGTGCGCCACGCGGTCCGCGGTCGCGATCGCGAATTGCGCGTAGCTGCCCTGCCCGCCCTGGCCGTGATTGGTGGGCGTGAACACGCGGTCGCCGACATTGAAGCCACTGACGCCGGCGCCTAGCTTGTCGACCACGCCCGCGGCATCGAAACCGATGATGTACGGGAACACGTAGGGGCGAAACGCCGCGAGCATGCCCTGGCGGTTCTTCCAGTCGGCGGGGTTCACGCCGGCGTAGGCCACGCGGATACGCACTTCGCCGGGGCCAGGCTCGGGCGTGGCGATCTCGCCGTATTGCAGGACCTCGGGGCCACCGGTCTCGTTGATGATCATCGCAAACATGGGGTTTTCTCCTGTGTCGCTCAGCTGCCTTCGCCCGACGCCACGATCGCCGGATGGGCGTAAGGCGGGATCACCGGATCCTCGATGCGCTCGCGCCCGTCCAGCGTGTGGACCGGCAGTTTGTGCGCCAGCGGGAAGTGCAGGCTGTAGGCGGTGAGCCCGGTGCGCTCGCGCGCCGGCAGGTGGCACAGCGCGAGCCCGGTCTCGACGATGTACTCGATGCGCTCCGACGGGTATTCCTCGGGAATCAGGTCGACGGCGCCCGGCGTGCGGATCGCGGTGCTCGGCGCCAGCGTGTTCACGGCGATGTTGTCGGGCAGCAGCTCGGCGGCCAAACCCTGCGTCATGCGATGCACGGCGGCCTTGATGGCCGCGTAGACCGTGGCGCCACCATAGGTGGCCCATTCGTCGTAGGGCCGTCCGGGCGGCTGCGCCGTGACCGAACCGAGCACCACGATCCAGCCCGCGCCGCGCTTGCGCATCTCGGGCACGGCCTTCTGCACCAGCGCGAAGGGCGCGCGCAGGTAGTGCTGGATGGTGCGATCGAACATATCCAGCGGCATCTCGGCCGTGGGCGCGTATTCCGCCTTGCCGCCGCTGTGGATCAGGATGTCGAGGCCACCGGCGAGCGCCACCGCGCGTCCGACCAGGCCCTCGACATCGACCGGATTCTCGATGTCCGCGACCAGCGGCATCGCGCGCCCGCCGGCCGCCTCGATCAACGCCACCGTCTCGCGCAGCGTGCCGGCGTACTGGCCGGCCGTATCCAGGCTGCGCGCACTCACCACCACGGTGGCACCCTCGGCCCCCAGGCGCTGCGCCAATGCGCGGCCGATGCCGCGGCTTGCGCCGGTGACCAGCGCGATCTTTCCTTCGAGTAACTTGGCCATTTTTCTACCTCTTCCCGGTTTTGAATGTTGATCGGCATTCATGCCGACAGGTGCCTTTCCCAATGCTGATGTCGCCATGAATGGCGACCCGCGGGGCGACCTACAGCACAATGACGCTTTGCGCCAGCGGTGCGAACGCGTGGCACAACGCGGTGTCGATGATCTGTGCGCCCGATTCCGGATCGAACCAGCGGTCGATGTGCGCCCAGTGGTGCGGATGCACCATGTAGTCCACGTTCAGTCCATCGAGCGTCGCGTACTCCTGCTCCCACACGAAACTCCAGGGGGCGCAGTCCGGCGCGTCCCAAGCGAGCGCCACGGCGCGGCTCAGGCGCCAGTTGAGGATCGCCGGGATCTGGGCGGCCATCTCGAGGGTGTCGCGCGCGAAACGCGCCTGCAGCTCCGGGGAAACATCCGGCAGCAGGCGGAACAGTGCCGTGCGCTTCACGCCGCTGGCGAGCGCGGGTGCGCGTGCACCGGCGCCCAGGGTCTCGAGGCCGAGCGCGGCGCGCGCGCGGCAGTGGCGATCGAGCGCAGGCAGCAGTTGCTCGCGCCAGAACGACGAGGCGCGCGCCGTCTCGGCCGTGGCGCGGTCGGGGTACACGAGGTCCCAGGTGTAATGGCCGGCGCCGTAATCGGGCACGAAGTTCGCGGCAAGGCTCACCGTACCCAGGCCGGGCAGTTCCGTCGCGGCGCGCTCCAGCAGCGCGACAAGGGCGGCGCGCTCCGCGGCCGTGATCTCGTTCTTCAGGTAGAGCTGCGCGGTCTCGCGCCAGGCGAGCGGCTGGCACCGGTACGCCGTGGTGTCCTCGGGCCCCGGCAACGCCGCATCGGCCGGCACCAGGTAATGCCGCTCGCGCTCTAGTACGAACGTGTCGAGCTCGGCCCAGAAAGCCACGACGGCGGGATCCCCCGAGGCATAGCGCGCGGCCCAGAAAGCGCCCGCGTCGGCCAGCGACCAGCGCAGCCAGAGGGTGTTGGGCCGCTCCTGCAGCTGCAGCGGCGGGGAGACCAGTTCGTCGATCAGCGTGAGGCCTCGCGCCGCGGCGCCGGGCAGGTAGCGTTCCCGCAGCATCGTCCGCAGGCGCGGCAGGTCCGCGGGGGCGACGTCGATACGATCCTGGACAACGATCATGTGCAGCCTCTCGTCTGATTTTCCATGCGGGTCGGCATTCGTGCCGATTTCGACCCGGCGGGTTGGGTGATGCCGGTTCCTTGTCGGGCTGAAGCCCGACCTACGGGGGCAGCCCGACGTGCGGGTTTGTGTCGGGCTGAAGCCCGACCTGCGGAACGTGCCCGGCCTGCAGGTTGTGGCGCGCTAGTGCTCGCCGAGCAGGGCCAGCGTTTCCGCGGCCAATTGCGGCCTGGTCAGCCCGGAGAGGTGCGCGGCGCGCTGGCGCGCGAACTCCGCGGTCATCTCGGGATGCGTCGAGACCCAGAACTCGCCGGCGGCAACCTGGCGCAGGATGCGCTGCGCTGCCTCGAGACCGCTGATGCCCGACTGCTCGAGCATCGCGCGCATCACGTCGCGGTGGTGCGCCACCATCGGGTCGGTGCCGGGCTTCGAGTCCTCGAAAATGCGCGTGGCCACGGGACCGGGCAGGATCGCCGAGACCTGGATGGGCGCCTTCTTCACCTGCATCTCGAGGCTGAGGCATTCGCTGAACGAGAGCACCGCGTGCTTGCTCATGACGTAGGAGGTCTGCACCGGCATCATGCCGAGACCGCCGATCGAGGAGGTGTTGGTGATGAACGCCTGCTTGCCGGCCGCGATCATGCGCGGCGCGAAGGCGCGCACGCCGTGCACCATCGCGTTGATGTTGATCGCGAGCGTCTTGTCCCAGGTCGCGGCCGACATTTCCCAGACGAAGCCGAGGGTCTCGACGCCGGCGTTGTTCATCAGCAGTCGCACGTCGCCCCAGGTTTCGTGCGTGATCGCGGCGAGCCGATCTATCGCGGCAGCGTCGGTGACATCGGTGGGAACGGCCATCGCCTCGCCACCCGCGGCGCGGATCTCGGCCGCGACCGCTTCCATGCGCTCCACCGCGATGTCCGCGAGCACCACCTTCATGCCCAGCGCCGCCGCGTGCCGCGCCAGGCCCTCGCCAATCCCCGAGGCCGCGCCGGTGATCACCGCCACGCCGCCGCCGAATACCGCGCGTTCCTTGTCCATGTTCATGGCTCTCCTCGACTGAAGATTATTGTTCGAGCGGCACAGCCTAGGCGACCGCAGGCCGGGCGACATCACCCGTTCCGACTAGACGGGGACGCCGCCGGGCCATTCCGCCCGACTGTTTAACTTATATCTAAGAGAAGTGCAATCGCCGAGAAGCGCAATCGCCGCGGCTTGTGGCAACCGGCCGGCGCGCTGCGCGGGGGACCGGCCGGGAGCGCGAACCCCCGCGACCGGCCCACCATCGGGCTCAGGCGAGCGCGGGGCCGAGGAACTCGCCCGGCATCGCCCCGGTGAACTGCCGGCCGTCGAAGGTGGACACACCATTGACCAGCGTGAGGCGCATCGGCGCCGGCGGGCGCGTGAAGCGCCACGTGGTGCCGCCCTTGCCGTCCGGCACGTCGAAGCGCTTCTCCATCTTGCGGTACTGCACCTCGTCGAGGTCGAACACCGCGATGTCCGCGCGCTTGCCGACCCTGATCTCGCCGCGGTCGTGCAGGTTGAAGAAATTCGCGAGCTTGCCGGTCATCACGTGGATCGCCTGCTCCAGCGTGATGCGGTTCTCCTTCACGTACTTGCTGAACAGCAGGATGTTCTCGCCGCCGCCGCAGAGCATCTGCAGGTGCGCGCCGGCATCCGAGATGTTGCCCACCGTCTTCGGTTCGAGCAGCAACCGCGTGGTGAGCGCCTCGTCCTTCGGGAAAGGCGCCATGTGCACGGTGGAATGCGTGCCGTTCTCCAGGATCCACTGCGCCATCGCGTCGGAGCGGTGCAGGCCGCGGCTGTCGGCGAACTGCTTCAGCGTGATGTCGACCGGGCCGGTGCCGTTCGCGGAATCGAGCAGGTAGAGATCCTGGGGGTTGTTCATCGGCGAGTGTTTCCACGCCTTCGTGTCCCAGGACTCGCGCGCCCGCGCCCGCCAGCCGGGATCGGCCAGCAACCGCGCCTTTTCCTCGTGCGTCTCGGCCAGCACCACCTCGTGCCAGACGTAGTCGTTCGACTGCGCGAAGATCAACGACTTCACCAGGCTGAGCGTGCTGGTCGGCGAGACGTGCGCGTAGCCCGGCCACAGGTCCACGCCGGCGTCCTGCATCTTCTTCACCGAGGCTTCCATCGCCGGAAGGATGTCTTTCTGGAACTCCAGCGTGGGAATCGCGCCGGCGATCTGCACGCGCGTCCTGCGTCCCTTCAGCAGTCGCTCCAGGCGCTCCAGCGACTGCGGCCCGGTCTTGCGCATCGCGGTATCGACGATGACCTGGTAGCTCGCCGCCGGGTAGCGCTCGAGGACGTCGAACAACGCGGTGAACTCCGCGTCGTCGGCCACCAGGGTCGGGATGGGCCGGTTGTCGCCGTCGTGGTCGTGCATATTGTCCGAG
>JAKJFB010000759.1 GCA_022705125.1 Pseudomonadota bacterium | reverse complement strand
TCGGCGGAGGTGCAATTGCGCGAGACCGTCTATCGCGCGCTGGAAGCCGACACGGGATTGTCGGCGGCCGAACTCGCGGCCGCGGTGGCCGAGGCTGACCGCCTGTTGAGCGCCAGGAACCGGCTGCTGGAGGCGCTCAACCGCACCTACACGGTTTTCACCGGGCAGATCGTGGACCTGGAGCAGGCCTATCGCGAGCAGTCGGAGGTGGCCGCGAAGT
The DNA here is from genome assembly GCA_022705125.1 of Pseudomonadota bacterium. The sequence continues at coordinate 904 of JAKJFB010000759.1, read as the reverse complement.
TCCGCGAGCTCGTGGACCGCAACCTGATCTGGATGAAATCGCATCCGAAGCTAGGCCTCGCGGATTTCATCGCCTGGCCGCGCGCCACCGCGGCGCTGCTCGCGGCGCAGGACTGGTCGGGTCTCGGCAGCCAGCTGCGTACGCACGCGCTGGCGCACCCGGCAAGCGCGTTGCTCGCGCTGCTGGTGCTGGTGCTGGTCTCGTGGTACCGCAAGCCCCTGGCTGATCGGATCGCGGCGATCAGCCTGCGCCGCGTGGGCTGGCGCGACTACCGCTATCGCATGGGCCTGATGGCGTTCGGCATCCACCTGCTGGTCGCCTTGCCGGTGCCGCTGCTGCTGCTCTGGGCCAGCTGGCTGCTGGCACAGATGGAGGGTGACAGTGCGCTAGCGCGCGCGCTGTCGGACGCCTCGTACCGGACCGCTGGCCTCAGTTACCTGTACCTGGTGATCCTGCAGGCGATGGGGACGGACGGCTTCGCGCGGGGACACCTGCGCTGGAAGACCGCGCGGGTGCTGAGCGTGCGCCGCCTGCTGCGCGCCGGGTTGTGGGTGATGCTGCCGCTTGCGTTCGTCTCGACGACCGTGGCGCTGCTCGCGGGTGCCACGGCGGCGAGCCAGGCGTATCGCGTGACCGGGTTGATGGTCACCGTCGCGTTCTTCGTCTTCCTGGTGCTCATACTGCGCGCCGGACGCGATATGTTCGACTCCGCGTTCTACTCCCGCGGGCACCCGATGCTGTCGCGCATCGGCTGGATCCTGCTGGTCGCGATCGTCGTCGCGCAACCGCTGGTGGTGCTGCTCGACGTGCAGGGCTATCACTTCACGGCGCGCGAGTTGCAGCTGCGCGTGTTCCTCAGCAGCGTGGTGCTGGTGGCGGCGAAGATGCTGCTCGACGCCGGCCT
>JAKJFB010000758.1 GCA_022705125.1 Pseudomonadota bacterium | reverse complement strand
CGGCCCGCAGCGTGCCGAGCTCGGGAATGCTGAGCTGCCATTCGCCGAGCAGTTCGAGCAGGAAGGCCTCGAAGGGCGGGTCGGCGCCGGGATCGGGCAGCCGTGGCGCGACGTGCGCAAACTGCTGGCCAAGGAGCCGCTCGCCGCCGAGGGGGCCGGACCGCTCATGTCCGCAGTCCCCGTCATCCTCGTCATCAGCAGCCTCGTCAGCGTGGCCCTCGTGCCGCTGTTGGGGATCGCCACCCTGGCCTGGGTTCCCGATGACCTGTTCGTCGTCGTCTCCGTCCTGCTCGTCGGCACCGTCGCCCTGGCCCTGCTCGGGCTCGAGTCGGGAACGGCCTTCGGCGGCATGGGGTCCAGCCGGCACATGATGATCGCCGCGCTCGTCGAGCCGACGGTTCTCGTGGCCGTGTATGCCCTCTCGGTCCCGGTCGGCACGACCGCCCTGTCCTCGATCCTGCAGGCCCGGATGTCCGACCCGACGACCGTCATCTCACCGGTGAGCCTGCTGGCGTTGGTCGCCTTGAGCATCGTCGTCCTCGCCGAAACCGGGCGGCTGCCCGTCGACAACCCGGCCACGCACCTCGAGCTGACGATGGTCCACGAGGCGATGATCCTCGAAAGCAGCGGCCGCGATCTCGGGTGGCTCGAGTTGGGCTCCTGGCTTCGCCTCACCGCGCTGTTGGGGCTCGTCGTCAACCTCGCCCTGCCGTGGGGGGTTGCCGCCGATCTGGGCGTGGGAGCCACCGTCATCGCCACCCTCGCCTTCAGCGTGAAGTTGCTCATCGCTGGGTCGATGATCGCCGCGGCCGAGGTGTTCCTCGCCAAGGTTCGGCTGTTCCGGGTGCCCGAGTTGCTCGCCGGCTCGTTCGTCCTGGCCTTCCTGTCCGTCACCGCCTCCTACCTGCTCGTCTGAGACCACCATGACCGAGAGCCTTTTCGCCCAGACCGTCGCCACCGCGACCGGCCTGCTCATGCTCACGGCAGTGCTGCAGGTGTGGCGCCGCTCGACCGACGCCTCGACCCGGCTCCTGGCCGTCCAGGGGGCGGCGCTGGCCCTCCTCGTGGGCGCGATCGGCCTGGCCGAAGGGCACGCCGAACTCGTCGCGGTCGCCGTCGTCGTCTTCGCCCTCAAGGGC
>JAKJFB010000757.1:405-1142 GCA_022705125.1 Pseudomonadota bacterium | reverse complement strand
ATGTTTCAAAATCGATTTGTCTTCCGCAGTGATCGTGAAAAATTCCGAAACCACTCTTCGTAAACGGACGTCAATGAACGTTGAAAAAATAAACCACTTTTAAGAAGGGAGTCAGTTATGGGAAATTTATTAGTCAACACACGCGACCAGCAGTTTCTTCTTTTTGAGCAGTTCGGGATTGAAAAACTCTTTGAGTCGGAAGCTTACGGAGGATTTTCCAAGGATGATCTGCTGATGATTTTGAGCGAGGCCGAAAAGTTGGCCGTCAGCGTTATCTTTCCGACGCTCAAAGAAGGGGACGAAGAAGGCTGCCATTTCAAGAACGGCGTGGTCACCGTACCCAAGTGTTTTCGTGAACCGTTTAAAAAATACAGCGAAGCCGGCTGGATCAATCCGATGGATTCTCCCGACGTCGGCGGGCAGGGCATTCCCCACACCGCGGGCTACGGCGTGATGGAGCTTTTCTGCGCGGCCAACTATGCCTTCTGTATGTATCCCGGTCTGACCCACGGCGCCGCCAACCTGATCAATGTTTACGGCAATGAGGAACAGAAGAAAAAATACATGGAAAAATGCTTCTCCGGCGAATGGACCGGCACGATGTGTCTGACCGAACCGGGCGCGGGCTCGGATGTCGGCGCGCTGAAGACAACGGCAAAGCGCCTTCCCGACGGCAAATTCCTGATCACCGGGACCAAGTGCTTCATTTCGGCGGGCGACCACGATCTGACGCCGAA
>JAKJFB010000757.1:0-395 GCA_022705125.1 Pseudomonadota bacterium | reverse complement strand
CCTGGTGTTGGCCAAGCTGCCCGACGCCCCGCCCGGCGCCAAGGGCATCTCGCTGTTCGTGGTGCCGAAGTTCAAGGTCGGCCGCGATGGCAGCGTGGGCGAGCGTAATGCGCTCCGCTGTGGCGCGATCGAACACAAGATGGGCATCAAAGCCTCCGCAACCGCCACCCTGAATTTCGGCGAAGACGGAAAGTGCATCGGCGAGCTGCTGGGCGAAGAGCGTTCCGGCATCAAGATCATGTTCCAGATGATGAACGAAGCGCGTCTGGGCGTCGGCATGCAGGGCGTCGCCATCGGATCGGCCGCTTTCCAGCACGCCGTGGCGTACGCCAAAGAGCGCATTCAGGGAACGCCGGTCTGGGAAATGAAAAATCCGGCCGCCAAAGCCGTGACCA
>JAKJFB010000756.1 GCA_022705125.1 Pseudomonadota bacterium | reverse complement strand
GGCTCATCTTTTCGATCCGGTACTGGCGGTTCACACTTCTCTTGTTACCCCGCTGCCGCATCAGATCACCGCAGTTTACGAGGAGATGCTCCCCAGGCATCCCCTGCGCTTCCTGCTGGCGGACGACCCCGGGGCGGGCAAGACGATCATGGCCGGCCTGCTGATGAAGGAGCTGGTCGCCAGGGGAGACCTCAACCGCTGCATGATCGTGTGCCCCGGAAACCTTGCGGAGCAGTGGCAGGACGAGATGGACAGCAAGTTCCACCTGCCGTTCGAGATCCTGACCAACGTGGGCATCGAGTCGGCCCGTACGGGCAACTGGTTCCTGGAAAACAACTTCGTTATCGCCAGGTTGGACAAGCTGGCGAGGGACGAGAACGTGCAGGCCAAGCTGTCGAGCCCGGAGTGCAACTGGGACCTGATCGTTTTCGACGAGGCGCACAAGCTTTCGGCCTCATTCTTCGGGAACAGGATCCATCAGACGCAACGCTACAGGCTGGCCAAGCTCCTTTCTCCAAAGACCCGGAATCTGCTTCTCATGACTGCCACGCCCCACAACGGCAAGGAAGAGGATTTCCAGCTCTTCATGGCCCTCCTCGACAGCGACAGGTTCGAGGGGCGATTCCGGGACGGCGTCCACACGGCCGACGTCTCCGATCTGATGAGGCGCATGGTCAAGGAGAACCTGCTCAAGTTCGACAGCACCCGGCTGTTCCCGGAGAGGATCGCCTACACCGTTCCCTACAAACTCTCGGAAGCGGAAGCCGAGCTGTACCGGCAGGTCACGAGCTACGTCCGTGACGAGTTCAACAGGGCGGACAAGCTGAACAACGAGAAGCGTGCCGGCAACGTCGGCTTCGCACTGACCATCCTCCAGCGGCGTCTTGCCTCCTCCCCCGAAGCCATCTACCAGTCTCTGCGGAGGCGTCGCGAGAAGCTGGAGAAGAAGCGTTCCGAACTCGAGACCCGGCAGCATTTCCAACCCCTGGGGAACCTCGACGAAGCCTTCACTCCGCCGGTCTCCATCGACTTCGACGATCTGGACGAGGCTCCCGATGGAGAGGTCGAGGATGTCGAAGACGAGGTGCTCGACCAGGCGACGGCTGCCAGGACGATCGAGGAACTCGAGGAGGAGATAAAAACCCTTGAACGCCT
>JAKJFB010000755.1 GCA_022705125.1 Pseudomonadota bacterium | reverse complement strand
GACGCTGATTTCCCACCAGGACGGCTGGCTTCCGCCGGAAAGCCTGCCCCCGAAGGCCGCATGGCCGCATTTCGACGAAGATGAAGTTCTGGCTGTCGCCGCAGTGCTGAATTCCGGGAAGATCAACCAGTGGACGGGCAGAGAGGTGGAGCGCTTCCAGGAGGAATTTGCGTCGTTCTGCGGGGTGAAGCATGCCGTGGCGCTGGCGAACGGTTCGGTGGCCCTGGATCTGGCGCTCCGTGCGTTGAACATCGGGCCGGGGGATGAGGTGATCGCCATGCGGGGGGCGAAGCCCGTGTTTGTGGATGTGGACCGGGAAAGCCAGAATATGAGCGCCGAAGCGGTGCGGGCGGCGATTGGCCCCCGGACGCGGGCGATCATTGCCGTGCATCTGGCGGGATGGCCGTGTGAGATGGATCCGATTCTGGATATTGCCGAGGCGCACGGGCTGAAGGTGATCGAGGACTGCGCGCAGTGCCACGGGGCGGTTTATTACAGCCGACGGCCGGGGAACGGGTCGGCGGGGTTGGGATCATCCATCGAACGGGATGGCGTGCTTCTTTACCCGCGCATGACGGGCAGCATGGGGGACATGGCGGCCTTTTCCTTCTGCCAGGACAAGATTATGACGACGGGCGGCGAAGGCGGCATGTTGCTGATGAATGACGACGGCCTCTGGGAGAAGGCCTGGGCGTTCAAAGATCACGGCAAGAGCTACGACGCGGTCTATCGGCGAGAGCATCCGCCGGGATTCCGCTGGCTGCACGAATCTTTCGGGACGAACTGGCGGATGACGGAGATGCAGGCGGCAATCGGACGGCGGCAGTTGGAGAAACTGCCGGGCTGGGTGGAGGCGCGACGGCGAAATGCGGCGATTTTGACGGAGGCGTTTGGCGCGATTCCGGGGCTGCGGGTGACGCCGGAACCGGAGAACGTGCGGCACGCCTATTACAAGTACTACGCCTTTGTCCGGCCGGAGCGGCTGAAAGCGGGCTGGGACCGGGACCGGATCATGAACGCGGTAACGGCGGCGGGCGCTCCCTGCTTCAGTGGGAGCTGCAGCGAGGTTTACCTAGAGAAAGCCTTCGATGGCAACGGCCTGCGGCCGGCGGAGCGCCTGCCCGTGGCCAAGGAATTGGGGGAGACGAGCCTGATGTTTCTCGTCC
>JAKJFB010000754.1 GCA_022705125.1 Pseudomonadota bacterium | reverse complement strand
GCGTCGCCACCCGGTTTCCCGGCCGCTTGGTGCTGGGCTGCGACCAGATGCTGGAATGCGACGGCCGGTGGCTCGACAAGGCGCGCGACCGCACCCATGCGCGCGATCAGCTGCAGCTGCTGCGCGGCCGCGCCCATTACCTGATCACCAGCGCCGTGCTGGTGCGCGACGAGACGCGGATCTGGCACCACACCGACAAGGCCGAGATGCGGTTCCGTGATTTCAGCGACAGCTTCCTCGACTTCTATATCGGCACCGCCGGCCAGGAGATCCTGCAATCGGTCGGCGCGTATCAGCTGGAAGGCCTGGGCGCGCAGTTGTTCGAGCGCATCGAGGGCGACTTCTTCACCATCCTCGGCCTGCCGCTGCTGCCGGTGCTCGCCATCCTGCGCGAGCACCAGGTGCTGAGGCGCTGACGGCGATGGCGAATGACCTGCTGATCCAGACCCTGAGCGGCAAGAGCGCGGTGGCCGGCGTGTTCGGCTGGCCGATCAGCCATTCGCGCTCGCCGCGCCTGCACGGCTATTGGCTGCGGAAATACGGCATCGACGGCGCCTATGTGCCCTTCGCCACCCATCCGGCGAAGCTGGAGCAGGCGATACGCGCCCTGCCGGCGCTGGGTTTCCGGGGCGGCAACATCACCCTGCCGCACAAGGAGCGCGCGCTGGGCGCGGTCGATGAGGTCACGGCGCTAGCCCGGCGCATCGGCGCGGTGAACACGCTGCTGGTGCGCGAGGACGGAACGATCCTCGGCGACAACACCGATGGCTTCGGATTCCTCGCCCATCTGATCGCCACCAAGCCCGATTGGAATGGCGCGGCGGGGCCGGCTGTGGTGCTGGGGGCCGGCGGTGCCGCCCGCGCGGTCGTCGTCGCGCTGCTGGAGGCCGGCGTGCCGGAGCTGCGGCTGGTCAATCGCACCACGCGCCGCGCCGAGGAACTGGCCGAGGCGATCGGCGGCGCCATCAAGGTAGTGGCGTGGGAGGAGCGCGCAGCGGCGCTCGACGGCGCCAATCTGCTGGTCAACACCACCAATCTCGGCCAGGCCGGACAGCCGCCGCTGGACATCGCGCTCGATCGCCTGCCAGCAGCCGCGCTGGTCTACGATATCGTCTATGTGCCGCTGCTGACCGACCTGCTGAAATCGGCGCTGGCGCGCGGCAACCC
>JAKJFB010000753.1 GCA_022705125.1 Pseudomonadota bacterium | reverse complement strand
TTCCGCAGCCTCGAGGCATTTCCTCTCGAAGCAGGGTCGCTCGCGCGCGCGCTGCAACGCTGGCCGGAGCTGGATCCCTTCACGCGGCAATTGCTCGGCGCCTGGCCGCCGCTGCTGCCCGGGCTGCACACGCTGGAATTCGACGCTGGCCGCGTGAGCCTGCAGCTGTATATCGGCGACGTGCGCGAGGCGCTGGAGCAATACGGCGCCGACACGCATCCGGAACTGGCCGTCAAGGCCGACGCGTGGTTCCTGGACGGCTTCGCACCGGCGCGCAACCCCGCGATGTGGGACGACGCGGTGATGCGGCGCGTGGCGGCGCTCAGCAAACCGGGCACCACGCTGGCGACCTTCACCGTTGCCGCCGCGGTGCGCGCCGCCCTCGCCATGCACGGCGTCACGCTCGCCCGCGTACCCGGATTCGGCCGCAAGCGCGACATGCTGACCGGCGTGTTCGGCGCCAAGTCCGCCCCCGAGCCGCAGCCGCCAACGCAGACGCCCTGGCACCTCGCCGCCGCCGCATCACAGGGTGATCGCCGCGCGATCGTGATCGGCGCCGGCATCGCGGGCGCGACCTGTGCGCGCGCGCTGGCACGGCGTGGCTGGCGCGTGACGGTGCTGGAGGCGCACGCGGCCCCGGCCGCCGGGGCCTCGGGCAATCCGCAGGGCATGCTGTTCACGCAACTGCCCGCCGCCGACACGCCGCACGGCGAGTTCACGCTGCACAGTTTCCTGCATGCACTGCGCTACTACGCGGAGCTGTTTGCCGGCGACAGCGAGGGTTTCTCGCCCTGCGGGATGCTGCAGCTGCACGGGCCGCAGGACGCCGCCGCGCTCGCGCGCCTCGCCGAGCGCTTCGCCGCGTACCCGCGACTGGTGCGGCTGGTCGATGCCGCGCAAGCCTCGGCGCTGGCCGGTGTGCCGCTCGCGCACGGCGGCCTGTACCTGCCCGCGAGCGGCTGGATCGTGCCGCCCGCGGCCTGCGCGCGCGCACTCGATCACCCGTTGATCGAGACGCGCCCGGGCTGGCGCGCCAGCGCGCTCAGCGCGGAGGAATCGGGCTGGCGCGTGCAGCTGGACGCCGGCGCGACACTGCAGGCCGGCGCGGTCATCGTCGCCACCGCCGCCGCAGCGAACGAACTGCTGGGCGACGACGCATTGCCGCTGAGCCCGCTGCGCGGGCAGAT
>JAKJFB010000752.1 GCA_022705125.1 Pseudomonadota bacterium | reverse complement strand
CTCGACACCCATCGCGCGCCGCCGACCGGAGTCCGTGCGCCGAAACCGCACGAACGTTCGATCTCCTCCCAGAACTGACCGAATCCGACCCAGGAGCCCAAGATGCCCCAGTACACCGCCCCCCTGCGCGACATGCAGTTCGTCCTGCACGAAGTGCTCGACGTCGAGAACGCCTACAAGGAGATGCCACGCCACGCCGAGATCGGCCGCGAACTGATCGATCAGGTGCTGGAGGAAGGCGGGAAGTTCTGCGCCGAGGTGCTGTTCCCGCTCAACCGCAGCGGTGACGAGGAAGGCTGCGTGCGCGCGCCCGACGGCTCGGTGCGCACGCCCCAGGGCTTCAAGGAAGCCTGGCAGGCGTTCACGGCCGCCGGCTGGCCCGCGCTGTCGTGCGATCCGGCGTTCGGCGGACAAGGGCTGCCGCACACCGTGCAGACGGCGATGCAGGAGATGATGAACGCCTGCAACCAGGCGTTCACGATGTACCCCGGCCTCACGCACGGCGCCTACAACGCGCTGCTCGCGCACGGCACGCCCGAGCAGAAGGCGACGTACCTGCCGAAGATGGTGTCGGGCGAATGGACCGGCACGATGTGCCTGACCGAACCGCACTGCGGCACCGACCTCGGCCTGCTGCGCAGCCGCGCGGAGCCCCAGGCCGACGGCAGCTACCGCATCAGCGGCACCAAGATCTTCATCTCCTCAGGCGAGCACGACCTGTCCGCCAACATCGTGCACCTGGTGCTCGCGCGACTGCCGGACGCGCCGGCGGGCACCAAGGGCATCTCGCTGTTCATCGTGCCGAAGTTCGTGCCGAACGCCGACGGCACGCCCGGCGCGCGCAACGCCGTGCTGTGCGCGCGCCTCGAGAACAAGATGGGCATCCACGCCAATTCGACGTGCGTGATGAACTATGACGGGGCGAAGGGCTGGATGGTCGGCGAGGAGAACAAGGGCTGGACGGTGGCCAAGTACCTGCTCGGCCACGAGCGGCTGAACACCGGCCGCATCGGCGGCTCCAAGCGCGAGCTGGCCAAGCTGAAGAAGATGGCCGCCGAGACCGTCTACCGCGGCCGCCCGATGATCGAGGACGAGCGCTTCCGCGATCGCCTGTCACGCGTCGAGATCGAGCTGATGGCGCTGGAAGTGACCAACATGCGCTTCCTCGACGAGATGCGCCGCACCGGCA
>JAKJFB010000751.1 GCA_022705125.1 Pseudomonadota bacterium | reverse complement strand
CAGAATAGTTGTCGCCTCTCTATGATGTTGAACCTGGGGGCGACAAGGATGAGAGATGGCTCGGTACGGAGAAGCATTCAGGAACAGAGCGGTGGCGCGGTTGTTGCCGCCGGAGAGCGCCCAAGTGGGCGTGGTATCACAAGAGATTGGGGTTTCGGTGCAGACATTGGAACGATGGCGTGAGGATGCGCAGTCCAGGCCCGCCCGAGGGCGGGCCTGGACTGCCGGCGCCCGGCTTGAGGCCGTGGTCACCACCGCGGCGATGAACGAGGCGGCCAAGAGCGCCTGGTGCCGTGGGCACGGTGTCTTTCCCGCCGACCTGGACAAGTGGCGCGCCAGCTGCACCACCGCCTTGTCCGACCCCGAGGACGTGCGCGCCAGCCCGCAGGCCACACGCGCAGACCGCAAGCGGATCAAGGAGCTCGAGCGCGACCTGCTGCGCAAGGACCGAGCACTGGCCGAGACCGCAGCGCTGCTGGTGCTGTCAAAAAAAGTCGCGGCGATCTTCAACAAGGGCGAGGACGAATGATCGGCCTCGAAGATCGCCAAGCCCTGGCCCAGGACATTCAGACCGCTCACGGCGCCGGTGCCAGGCTGCAGCCGGCTTGCGAGATCGCGGGCATCGACTTGCGCACCCTGCAGCGCTGGAAGGCCCAGGACGGCCTCACAGCGGGCGATGGCAGGCCGCAGGCCGTGCGGCCTGCCCCCAGCCACGCATTGAGCCCGCAGGAGCAAGCAGCGCTGCTGGCCGTGGCCAATGAGCCGCGGTTCGCCTCGGTGCCGCCCGCGCGCATCGTGCCCATGCTGGCCGACGAGGGCATCTACCTGGGCAGCGAGTCCAGCATGGCGCGTGTGCTCAAGGCTCACGGGCAGAACACCCGCCGTGGCCGCGCCAAGGCACCCAAGGCCACACGACCGCCCACCACCCACATCGCCACCGCGCCCGGCCAGGTCTGGTGCTGGGACATGACCTACCTGCCGGCCAACGTCATGGGTCGCTGGTTCCACCTGTACCTGATCCTGGACCTGTACAGCCGCAAGATCGTGGGCGCCGAGGTGCATGCCAGCGACGACGCCCACCACGCCGTGCACCTGGTGCGCCGCACCGCGTTGGCCGAGGGCATCGCCAGCATGCACACCAAGCCGGTGCTGCATGGCGACAACGGATCGACACTCAAAGCCACGACGGTGCT
>JAKJFB010000750.1 GCA_022705125.1 Pseudomonadota bacterium | reverse complement strand
CCCCGCAAGGCGACGACGCCAGCGTCGGTCAGCTTGTCTTTCCGCCCTTGGTGGGTGGGCGCAGGATGGTGTCGCGCGCACGCGCCAGCGTGTCGGGATAGTCGCGCGAGTGGTGCAGGCCGCGGCTTTCCTTGCGCTTGAGCGCGCAGCGCACGATCAGGTCCGCAGTGGTCACCAGATTGCGCAACTCGATCAGGTCGTTGCTGACGCGGAAGTTCGAGTAGAACTCGTGGATTTCGCGCGACAGCAGGCGGATGCGGTGCTGGGCGCGGCGCAGGCGCTTGTTGGTGCGCACGATGCCGACGTAGTCCCACATGAAGCGGCGCAGTTCCGCCCAGTTGTGCGAGATCACCACCTCCTCGTCGGCGTCGGTGACGCGGCTCTCGTCCCAAGCCGGAAGCACGGGTGCAGGCTCTTGCGCCTTGGAGAGGATGTCCTCGGCCGCGGCTTCGCCGAACACCAGGCATTCGAGCAGCGAGTTGCTCGCGAGGCGGTTGGCGCCGTGCAGGCCGGTGCATGCAGATTCGCCCACGGCGTAGAGCCCGGGAACGCCGGTGCGCGCGGCAAGGTCGGTCATGATGCCGCCGCAGGAGTAGTGCGCCGCGGGCACGACCGGGATCGGCTCCTTGGTGATGTCGATGCCCAGCTCCAGGCAGCGCGCGTGGATATTGGGGAAGTGGCCGCGCAGCCAGTCGGCCGGCTTGTGGCTGATGTCGAGGTAGACGCAGTCGATGCCGCGTTTCTTCATCTCGAAATCGATCGCGCGCGCGACGATGTCGCGCGGTGCGAGCTCCTCGCGCGGGTCGTGCTCGGGCATGAAGCGCGTGCCGTCGGGCAGCTTCAGCAGGCCTCCCTCGCCGCGCACCGCCTCGGAGATCAGGAAGGACTTCGCCTGCGGGTGGTACAGGCAGGTGGGGTGGAACTGGATGAATTCCATGTTCCCCACCCGGCAGCCCGCTCGCCACGCCATCGCGACGCCGTCGCCGGTGGCGACGTCCGGGTTGGTCGTGTAGAGATAGACCTTGCCGGTGCCGCCGGTGGCGAGCACGGTGTTGCGCGCGGCGAAGGTCAGCACGCGCTCGCCGTGGATGTCGAGCACGTAGGCGCCGAGGCAGCCTGCGCCGGACTGCCCCAGCTTGTCCGCGGTGATGAGATCGACCGCGATGTGGTGCTCGTAGATGTCGATGTTCGGGTGTCGGCGCACGTGGTCGCCGAGTGTCGCCTGCAC
>JAKJFB010000074.1:9720-10113 GCA_022705125.1 Pseudomonadota bacterium | reverse complement strand
TGGCCCGTGTCCGGCCGTAGGTCCGAATTCATTCGGACAGATGTCCGGCTGAAGCCGGACCTACGGCGGCAGCTTGGCGTGGGCGTCGAATTCGCGTCGGGCGCGGACTTCGATCCATTTGCCTACCAGGCGCAGCAGCTCGGTGCATACGCTACTCCAGTCGCCGGGCGATTGCTGCCGCAGCAGTCGCATCGTCGGATACCACGGCGTGGAATCGCCGCGCATGCCGTAGATCCAGTGCGGGTTGAACGCCAGCAGCGCGAGCACCGGCTTGCCCATGCAGCCGGCGAGTTGCGCCACCGCGCTGTCGCAGGCAACCACCAGGTCCATCTGCTCCAGCGCCGCGGCGGTGTCACCGAAATGGCGGCATTGCGCGCCCAGATCCACGACGAA